>NZ_JBCOSQ010000001.1:136797-184888 GCF_040920905.1 Butyricimonas sp. RTP31003st1_G1_RTP31003_210430
CCTTTGACGGGACAAAGTGGAATCCCGCCAGAAAGTTATATTGGGATGAGGGTTCTTTTGATGTTTTCGCTTATTACCCGTACATCCCCTCTCTTTCGGGCGTGGACGATCTGCCTTTTTCTGTGGCATTGGATCAGTCGGCTACTTCAACCGATTCCGGTTTGGATGGCTACGAGGCGAGTGATTTTCTTTGGGCCACGGATCAGAACGTCACGGCAAGCGATTCTCCGGTCTCCTTGTCATTCAAGCACCGGATGAGTAAAATGGTTGTGCGTCTGATGAAAGGTAAAGATTATGATGGTGATATTCCGGAAGATGCCGAGGTATACATCCATAATACGGTACCTTCTGCCACGATCGACTTGAGCGTGGGAATTGTTACCCGGAACACTCACGGAACAGCACAGACGATTAAGGCGAAAAAAGTCAACAAGACACAATATACGGCTATCGTGGTACCCCAACGATTAACCAATCAAGTTCCTTTAGTTGAAGTGGTGATGAAAGGAGTGTCCTACATGGTGGAAAGCAAATTTGTCTTTAAACCCGGTATCCAGCATATGTTATCCGTCACGATCTCGAAGAATCCGGAACAGGTGAAAATCGAAATCGGTGGAGAAATCGAGGATTGGGAGGATTAGATTGGCTATTTTTCTTACTTTTGTAAGATAATTAACTGGCAAAAGAGATGGATAGCAAGGAATTACAACAGATAGTAGCATGTGGGGAAACGAGTACGGTCCAATTTAAGGAACATTTTTCTAATCAAGACAGTATTGCTGCTGAAAGTTGCGTTTGTGATGATCCTATAATAATGAAGGAGCAAATGATCACATAAATGATCATATAAACGTTGATGAGGGAATAAATGATCATATAAATGATAAGATAAACGTTGATGAGGGAATAAATGAGGGAATAAATGAGGTTGAGGCTTTGATTCTTGCTTTTTTAGAGAAAAAGCTAGGTGCTAAAGGCGGTGAAATTACCCAATTCCTTCAAAAAGGGACTTCCACGATGGAACGTTATTTGAAATCATTGAAAGAGAAAGGATTAATTGAATATAGAGGTTCACGTAAAACGGGAGGATATTTCAAAAAATAGGAACGTGTGTTTATGAGAAATATTATTTTTCTATTTGCACTAATATACGTGTGCGTCTCCTGTGAGAAAAAGCGGGTGGAAATAAATGGTTATCCCGTGAAAATTCTTCATGGAGACTCTTCTTTCGGGATCATTACGCCCGATGGGAACGCGCTGATAGATTCTTTATTTTCTGGTAAACCTTCCATTGTTGTAAATCAAGTGTGCGTTCTTCCCTGTGGGAATGAAATGTTCCGGTTGTGTGATATTTCAAAAGTTCCGATGACAACAAGTTCCCGGCGTTTTATCCAAGTGGGAAACTTTATGGAGGACGTAACCATTGCCCAAGAAGAAAAGGGAGGGCCTTTCATTTTAATCAATAAATCGAGTGAGAACATTGCGGTAATAGATTCCTACCGGGGAGTACCCGTTCGGGTGATGCATAATTTTAGAGATGGCCTTGCTCTGGCTTATACTGGAAATCAAAAATATGGCTACGTGAATACTCGTGGGGAATGGGTTATTGCCCCTGAGTATGATTTTGCCTGTGATTTTTCCGAGGGGATGGCCTTGGTCGGGATGGCAGACAGGGAGGGACGAATCGCCTACGAGGTCATCGACAGGAAGGGACAGAACGTTTTTCCCGTGATGTTAACGAATTGTCGCTTACAGGGAGTATTTTCTTGCGGTTTACTCGTGTACAAAGATTTGCGGCAACACTATTGTGCTTGTTTGGATAAAAAAGGGAAAACCGTGTTGTATCTTCCCGCCGAGATACAGGAAATGACTGAATTCCGTCACGACGTGGCATTCTGTTTAACTCGAAATGGAATCGGGGTGGTTGATAAGGCCGGGAAAATGATCGTTCCTGCCGACTATGATGATGGAGAATTTATAAATCCGGAACGACTGGCATTAAAGAGTAAAGGGAAATGGGCCCTGTTTGATTTTAAAGGGAACCGTGTGACCCCTTTTATCTATGATAAAATATATCCGTGGAGCCACACGAACCGTGTTTTTGTTCATCAGGACAGCATGGATCTCGTGATTGACGGGATGGGAAAGACCTTCAGCACGGCATATCCTTTTGAACTGGACTGGCAATCTTTGGAAACAACTTCTCCCGTTGTACAGTTTTTTTATCGTTACCCGCTCCTGGAGACGGTCGAAGTGCCGGAACCGGAAAACACGATACTGCCAGCGAAGAAACTTTCTTTGCCCCGGAAAGAAAGAATTCAGGCAATAGATACTGCCAGCCCGTTTTATCAAGAGGCGCAAAAGGTCCTGAAAAACGGATTCTCGGAGACGGATTCGGAAAATCGGAGAGTGATCTTAAACTACATGGAGCATTTCCGGATGTCGTACGAGACGAAAGATATTGATTTCTTGGAGCAACTTTTTAGCGAGAAAGCGTTAATCATTGTTGGTACCGTGGTGAAACAACTGCCACAGGAAGGCCACTATCTTCCAGCCGATCAGATCCGGTACAATATAAAAACGAAACAACAATATCTGGATCGTTTGCGCCGGATATTCAAGGCAAATAAGAAAATAGAGGTTCGTTATTCTGATTTTCTGATCCGGAGGCATCCCACCCGACCGGGAATTTATGGCGTCTCCGTTCGTCAGGCTTACTCTTCGGACTTGTACTCGGACGAGGGGTATTTATTCTTGTTATGGGATTTTTCTGACGAGACGGCACCTAAAATTCACGTGCGTACGTGGCAGCCCCGGAGAATAGATGACCAGACGTTATTGCCGGAACGGGATATTATTCACTTGGGAAGTTTTAATTTTGAATGATGAAAAAAATCTTATGCACGATCATACTCTTATGGCTACTTGTGCCGGGATGGGCTCAAGAGTTTAAGGTCGCTTCGTTTCGCTTGTTACCCAACGATATAACAGCTTGGGTGAATCCTGTGAGAGACTTGAATGACGAGGCGTGTGCGTTAATCAAAGTGGTCGGGAATCGTGATTTCGCCTTTTCTACTCCTTTGGGAATCGTGCAGCGTAAGAATGAAGTGGGTGAAATCTGGTTGTACGTGCCAAATGGAACTCGGAAAATAACGATAAAGCATCCTCGATGGGGTGTTTTGCGGGACTATAAATTTCCCGTTACCCTTGAATCGAGATTAACCTACGAGTTGGTGATAGAAGAACCGCTTTTGAAGGTCGAGGAAGAATACCCGAGAGTACGGAAAGTTCTCCGGCCGTTACCGAACGCCTCGCTGGACGAGAGCTTACGGGCTATGCCAACGGGTAAATTGAAATCTCGAAGACTTGCTTTTACAAGTTTATTGACTGTCGGATGGGATCACGAACGTCCCGCTTTCGGGGTCATGTTGGCGTGCATGAAAAAACATGGGTTATACGTGCATGGGCAGGCTGATCTCAAGTCTTTGTCCGTGGATGGGGAATGTCGGAAGGACGGGAGCATACCTTCTACCGGGGACACGCCTTATTACACGGGTTCCGAGAAGTATTCCCGGTACGCGTTTCTGGCCGGGGGAATTCACTCGATAGCGTCGTTATGCTATCTATACGAGGGAGTGGGCTATGGGAAACGGCAGGTGGCGTGGGAAACCATCGAGGGATTGAAACTGAGAAATAAAGATTATTCCTACAAGGGGATTGCCGCGGAACTTGGCTTGCTTGTCAAGGTTCGCAAAATGGCCCTCACGCTTGGAGTGATCACGATAAAGGGGGAGTACTGGGAACCCACGGTTGGAGTCGGAATAAATTTTTAGGGATATGTACAAATGGATCATCGCGTGCTGTTTACTATTACTTGCTTGTAAAAAGGAAGAGGAACCTTCTGTGCTGGCTCCCCGTATCTCTTTAAATGAGGTGACAGAGATTACTCGTAACACGGCGAGAATCTCTGCGGAGATTGAATTGCGGGGAGAGGGAACGGTTACCTCGTGTAAATTCCTGTACGGGACATCCGAGGATATGGCGGAAGCGTTTCAACAGGAGGCTGAAGGGGTAGAGGGAAACGTGGAGACTTGCCTCACGGGTTTACAAGCCGGAACATCGTATTATTATTGCTTGGAAATATCAAATGGTCATAGCGTCGTGCGAAGTGATATTGGACATTTTCAGACCTTGCCGAACACCCTACCCGTTCTGGGTGATCTGGTCATGATATACAAGGGGCCTTTTAGTGCGGCATTCCAGTGTATCTTGGTGGATGATGGTGGGGAAGCCTTGACAACTCTGGCGTTTACGTATCGGGAGAAGGATACGGAAAACGGGAAATTGGTTGAGGTACCATTGGGTGATGAGGGTGTTTTCACGGGAAAACTGCAAGGGTTGGAGATGGGAACCACTTATATCGTGAGTGCATTCGCCGTGAATTCGATCGGGGAAACTTACTCTACGCCCGTGGAATTTACGACTAGCGAGGCCGTTTACAATTCTGTTCCCGGTATGTTGCCGGAAATCATGGGAGATCAAAAGTACAACCTTGCCTCCTTAACCCTTTCCGGTTTCTTGAACGGAACGGATATTCGTTTGTTACGTGAAATGTTGGGATGGGATATTGAGGGGCATGAAACGCCGGGCCAATTAGTGGAGATGGATCTCTCCGAGGCAAAGATCGTGGAGGGTGGAAGTAGCTATTACGGGTCCCGATATACTCGTCGGGACACGTTGGACTACGGGATGTTTCTTCGATGCAGTCAATTGCAGCGAATCGTCTTGCCTCACAGCTTGAAAGTGATCGAGAAAGATGCATTCAAAGGATGTTCCGGTTTGATCTCCATGACGATACCCGATAGTCTAGTCGTTTACCAAACTTCAAGTGGTTGCAGTGCTTTGCAGGAATTGTCTGTTTCTCCTTTGAATACCACCTTTTCAAGTATTGATGGTGTGTTATACAATAAAGATGCGAGTATCTTGATCCATTACCCGGAAGGAAAAACGGCCGAGGAATTCACGTTCCCCTCTTCCGTTCGAAAGATCGGGGCGGCGGCTTTCCAGAATTGTTTGTTGGATTCCATCATTATCCCCGCTTCGGTGGAGGAGTTGGGCGAACAGGTATTCCGGGGTTCGAGATTAAAAAAAATCGTTATTTCCGATGGAGTTTATACTATTCCGGAGGCGGCCTTCAAAGAGTGTTCCGAATTGCAGGTACTGGTGTTGGGAAAAGAGATTTCGGCATTGTTTGACTATTGTCTTGATGGTTGTAATTTGCAGGAGCTTTACCTGATGGCAACTTACCCGCCTGTTTGTTACTCGTCGACGTTTACCGGGGCAGGGGATATTTTCAATGTATGTACTCTTTACGTGCCTTCCGGGCGTAAACCGATTTACCGGCAGGCGAAAGAATGGGGAAACTTCCTGCGGATTAATGAACAGTGATGGCTTTATTGGACCTCTTTTCGGATGGCTTCAAAGATTTGTCCGATTTCAGATTCTAATTCATTCACTTGATGCTTGAACAAACGGGACTCTTGCTGTGTGGCGTCCGCGAATTCTGTTTTTATGATTTGCTTGAGCGCCTTTTGCGTGTTTGTACTATCTTGCACAAGGGATCGTTCGTTCTTTTTGTAAGCAATCACGTGTCTATTCAAATTATTCTTTTCCTGTAAGAGGAATTTTTGGCAGGTCGGTGCGATCACCGAATTGCTGTACACCCGGTTTATGCTACTTTTATCCGGTTGGGACGACAAGTTCTTCAGGTAAAACGTCGTCAGGAGCGAGAGTGCCGCGACCGCAGAAATATAAAGAATGCTCTTGCTATGTCTTCTAACATTGAGCGCTTCCAGCACTTCTTGGGCGGAATGAAATCTCTTGTCAGGATTTTTCTGTGTACATTTCTGTGCGATTCGAGCCAATCTTCGATCCTTTATCACGCTTGTGATGTCTTGGATGATAACTCCCAGAGAGTAAATATCCGTACGGCAATCAAGCGATGCGTGAGGAAGTAATTGCTCCGGGGCGAGATATTTTTTTGTTCCGGCAGGAATTTTCAGCGTGTCATAATCATCCCGATCCGAGAGGCCGAAGTCGATTAATTTGACGTTATTCCCGTTGTGGGTAATGATGATATTCTCCGGCTTTAAGTCTTTATGAACAAGTTGCTTGCTATGAATATAGTGTAACGCTTCACAAAGTTCCCGGATAAACTTGTACGTGAGAGGTTGCGTTAGTTTCCCTTGAATCATAAACTCTTTCAGGGAAATTCCGTCAATGTATTCCATCACGATACACAGCCCCAACTCGTCCTGTTGTTCCCAGTCGATCGTCTGGCGAATATTCGGGTGATCCAACTGGTAGCCGATATTGAATTCCTTGTGTAATAACTGTTTGTAGAACTCTTCTTGTTTAAATGGGGGTTGTAGGCTTTTGAGGATATGTAATTTCCCGTACCGTCGACACAGATGCAGGCAACTATAACCCGATTCCGAACGATAGAATTCGGAAATATTGCTGAACATACTCTCTTGACTTGGAATATCTTCTCCCACGAAGCCCGATGATAACAAATCGTTATTTAGCATGGATGCGGTTAATTAAAGTCAATCCCCCGTTACGCCCCGCGATAAATGGCGGCGTTTTCTGGTTGTCTCTTAAAACATAGCCGAGGGATAACGGTTGTCCCATCAAAAAGCTGACAGCCTCGAAACGATCTCCTTGCACGAGCTTGGAGTGCTGGGCCTCTACCACTTCAAACCATGAATCCCCTTGGTATTGCAGGTGAAGGTAGCGATTGGGCGACCATCCGATTTCAATTTCTTCTCCTGCCGAGAGATTTCTGGTTTGAATCTGTTTCGTGACAAAGAAGGATGAATTGCATAGACTGTTGTCTTTCAGGTAAGCGCAGAACTCGTTGAAGTTGAAAAAGCCGATGTATTGCGCGAGAGAATCGAGTGTCTGATTCCTCGGTTTGTGCTTGTCTTTGACATAGCCCCACAACCGCTTTAGGGTCGAAGTGGATATGGATACATCGAGTTGAAGCTTTAAGTGAAGAGAAAATACATCAAAATCAGTGGTTGTCCTTAAATTTTGAGAGTACTTCTTTTCAACGGCTTTTAATAATTCTTGTATTTCCGGCTTAAATGTATTCATCCATAAAAATTATTAATCGAGTAAACAAATATAGTACAATAACTCGATCTGTACAAGACTGTTTATTGATTATGTAGGCGGTTTTTGGGTAATAACGCCTGTTTTAATTCCTCTACCGACGCGACGATCCGTTTGGCTCCGGCTTGGGTTAATTCTTCCCGATCCCCGTAACCGTATAAAACCCCGATACAGTCAATTCCGGTCTTCCGGGCCCCGATGATGTCGTGCTTCCGATCCCCCACCATGACCACCTTACTCAAGTCCCGGATGTCATTATTTTCCAGCACGTGACGGATCACCTCGTCTTTGTGAGACAACGAGCCGTCAACCCCGCTTCCCCCGACGAATTTGAAGTAATCGCTCAAGTGGAAATGATCAAGTATCTTTTCAGCGTAATAAGCCGGTTTTCCGGTAGCGAGCATCACTTGCTTTCCGGCCTCGTTTAATTCTTGCAGAAGGCGTTCCATGCCGGGATAAACGGCGTTTTCGTATATGCCCGTGTCGGCAAATCTTTCCCGGTATTTCCGGATGCCTTCCTCGGCCTGGTCTGCGCTGAAGTGGCAGAATTCCATCAAGGATTCTTTCAACGGGGGACCCACGAATTTACGTAGTTCGTTCAAGTCACTCACTTCTATTCCGAAGTGTTTCAAGGCGTACCGGATTGATTTGGTGATTCCTTCCATGGAATCGGTGACCGTACCGTCGAGGTCTAACAGGATGTAGGTATATTCTTGCTGCATATCGTGGGTGTGAGTGGATAAAAAAACAGGCCTATTGCTAAGCCTGTTTCTATATTTCAAAGATTTGTTTCCTGTATTAGGCGTTCAACGTGAAACGTAAGAAAGCGGTAACAGTTAAATCTTTATCTACGCTTTTCAAGTACTCTTTTACAGACATTTTACCGTCTTGCTCGAAAACTTGGTTTAACAAGGTAGACTCTTGGAAGAATTTGTTCAAGCGACCTTGAGCAATTTTATCCAGCATGTTTTCCGGTTTACCTTCTTCACGAGCTTTTTCGCGACCGATCTCGAATTCGTGATCGATAACGTTTTGAGGAATACCGTCTTTATCCACGGCAACAGGAGCCATGGCTGCCACTTGCATGGCGATATTTTTCTTCACTTGGGTGTCAGCTGCTTTGTTGAAACCAACAACGGTTGCCAACATGTTTCCCGGGTGAATGTAGATCACGCAATCTTCTGCTTTTACAGAGCCGTAGTAGCTTAATTCCAGTTTCTCACCGATAACACCGGTTTGTTCTGAAATCTGGTCAGCGATACTTCTACCGTCCAGTTGGATAGCCAACAAATCTTCGGTAGTTGCAGGCATATTAGCTAAAGCGGCGTCAAGAATTTTGGTCGTGAAAGCAATGAATCCCTCGTTTTTAGCCACGAAGTCAGTTTCGCAGTTTAAGGAAACCATAACTGCATTCTTTCCATCGGTTTTGGCTAAAACGCATCCTTCTTTTGCTTCTCTGTCTGCACGTTTGCTTGCAACAACAAGACCTTTCTTACGGATGATATCAACGGCTTTGTCGAAATCTCCCTCAGCTTCTTGTAATGCATGTTTGCAGTCCATCATTCCGGCGTTTGTTGCTTTACGCAACTTCATCACGTCTGCTGCTTTTATTTCCATATTCTTTAAACCTCCATGTTAATTCAATTTCAGAAGTTAGATCATTCAATCTAAAATCTGAAATCTAAAGTCAAAAATTAATCTATTCTTCAGAAGCGGTTTCGCTTACTTCAGCTACTTCATCCTGAGCCTCAACTTTCTCGGCACCTTTCTTGTCTCCTTCTTTCTCTCTTTCGGCTTTTCTTTCCGTCAGACCCTCTTTGATGGCTCCGGCTACCTTGTCGATAATTAAAGAAATAGAAGTTGATGCGTCGTCGTTAGCCGGGATTACGAAGTCAATTCCTTCCGGGTTTGAGTTCGTGTCCACGATAGCGAATACTGGAATTCCCAACGTGTTAGCTTCTTTTACAGCGATGTACTCCTTCATCACGTCAACCACGAAAAGAGCTGCCGGAAGACGAGTCAGGTCAGCGATGCTACCCAAGTTCTTTTCCAATTTTGCTCTTTGACGAGAGATCTGAAGTTTTTCCCGTTTTGAAAGGTGAGAGAAAGTACCGTCTTTTTCCATCTTGTCGATGGTGGTCATTTTCTTCACGGCTTTACGAATTGTCGGGAAGTTGGTCAACATACCACCCGGCCATCTTTCAGTCACGAACGGCATATTGATATTAGAAATTTTTTCAGCAACAATGTCCTTAGCCTGTTTCTTTGTTGCAACAAACAGAATTCTTCTACCTGATTTAGCGATCTGTTTCAAAGCTGCACTTGCCTTGTCCAACATGATGGCTGTTTTGTTCAGGTCAATAATGTGGATATCATTACGCTCCATGAAAATATACGGAGCCATTTTAGGATTCCATTTACGGGTAAGGTGTCCAAAGTGACAACCTGCATTTAATAATTCGTCGAAATTCGTATTTGACATTTTGTGTCTCCTTTAAAGTTTACTTTCTTAAATTTAATCAATTGTCGGGTAGTTCTCCACAGAAGTCCCGCCAATTTAGATACTAAACTCCTATTAACGTTTAGAGAATTGGAATCTCTTACGAGCGCCAGGACGTCCCGGTTTTTTACGTTCCACTTCACGCGGATCTCTGGTCATGAATCCTGCTGCTCTTAGTTTTGATTTATCCTCTGCGTTTACTTTCACCAATGCTCTGGCAATTCCCAAACGTAAAGCTTCAGCTTGTCCGTTGAAACCTCCACCTACAAGGTTTACCTTGATGTCATATTGTCCCAACACACCTAATAGTTCAAGCGGTTGTTTTACAATATATTGGAGGGTAGGCAATGTGAAATATTCTTCCAGGCTTTTCTTGTTGATCGTAATATTGCCTTTTCCTTCGTTAAGATAAACGCGGGCTACCGCTGTTTTTCTTCTACCTACTGCATTTACTACTTCCATACCTTGTTATTTAAGTGCGTTTATATCAATTACTTTAGGCTGTTGTGATTCGTGGTTATGCTCCGGTCCTACGAACAGGTGCATGTTCTTGAATACAGCTCTTCCAAGGCGATTTTTAGGAAGCATACCTCTAACAGCATGTTCCAGAATTCTTTCCGGGAATCTTTTCATTTCTTCTGCCGGGGTAGAAATCCGTTGACCTCCAGGATACTGGGTGTGTCTACGATACTGTTTGTCTGTTAATTTGTTACCTGTGAAGATAACTTTTTCTACGTTGATAATGATTACATTGTCTCCACAATCCACGTGGGGAGTGTAACTGGGTTTGTACTTGCCTCTCAATAGTTTCGCAACTTTAGCGGCAAGACGTCCCACAACTTGATTCTCTGCGTCAATCAAAACCCATTCTTTCTGTGCAGTGGCTTTGTTGACATAAGTTGTTTTGTAACTAATCTGATCCACTTTTTTTTTAATTAAAAATTAAACTTCTGTTTGTATTTCTTCGTGGGGACTCTGGGCATTCTATCCGGTTGAAAATAACGAGGTTTATCGGGCAAACTGATATAATTTTCAACGGAGACAGGTGCATTGTAAAGAGCATGGCTAAGGTATCCCTTACAATTTAGCGAGTACTCCACTCCAAAATGAGGGGCAAAATTACACATTAATACGTGAATTCCAAAACATTCCGCGAAAAGATTTGTTCCAGAGCGTTTTGATTGACTTCGGAATTATTTATTTGGGGGTAAATGGTCGGGGGGTATTTTTTGTTCGTATGGGGGGACGTACCCTATTTATGCCGACGTGCTAAGGTAATAGTCGGATAATCAATTAATTCTAGCTGATTTGTTCCGGATCACTTTCGTATAAAGCGCTATTAGAACGCTATTAAAGCTCTATTAAAGCGCTATACTAAAAATAGCGTTTTATAAGGATTTTAAAAATACATTTTAAATAGTTTTTCCGCATTTTCTCTTGAAGTGATCATGGTTTGATAATCAAATGATTACTTAAATCGGCTTCACTTCCGGACTTGTTGGGTTTAAAGAGTCTTGTAAGGTGGGATATGTTATTGAAAACTTTCGCGGGATACGAATTTGTAATCTTCCGTGTAACAGGTGAATATCCCTAGCGCACCCTGTATGTTTCCGATAAGCGGGACGGGAGAGGTGATGCTACCTTGGTTGGCGCTGTTAGCCTCGTAGAGAGAAACTTGATAGTTGTAACAATCTTCGGTAATACGTAAAAGAAGAATGACGACGGCTTCTGCCTCTTCGATTTCTTGGCATTTGATGGTGCGTTCGATCGAGACACCCCCGGTATGGCGGGATAGGTCGAGATAGCTTGTTTCTTTTTTCAGCAGGTTGTCATCCCCGGCTCCTTCTTTTCTTGCCTGCACGCTATATATATAGTAATTTTGCATGGGATTGAGGGAGGTTTGAAAACTGATCGTGACGGAGTTCGTCACCTTGGAAACGGAATAGGAAGAGATAGCGATGGGGTCCGGTATGGCGGTTTTGGCCGTGATGTGTTCTTTTTCAGGCGTGTAGATGCTCAGGTAAAGCGAGTCTAGACCGAATTGATTGAACTTGGTGTCGTGCCTGAAATTTCCGAGGAATGAGGGGCTGAACGTGGGGATAAGTTTGATGATGGAGTCAGCCTTTATGGAAACATCCAGATTGATAGGGTCGCTCAGGTCGATGATCTCGTGGATTGGGGAGACTTTGGCCGCGTTCAACGTGTAAAATTCACCCGGTTTGCAGTAGCATTCAATGAAATAACCGGAGATCTCACCCATGTCTTTCATGGGAAGTTCCTCTTCCGGCATGCAGGAGAGAAGCGAGAGAAACAGGAGGGTTAAAATTCCATTTTTCATTTGATTACCAGTTTATTCGAAGTGAAACATACGGGATAAAGGGGAGCATGACCTTGGATTTCGGGATAATCTTGGTCAGGTTGTCCGTGCTTTCTGCTTGAAAATAAACGAACGAAGGGTTCGATTGGTTATATACGTTGTAGGCTCCGACGCTGAGTTTGAACAAGAGGTTCTTGCCGCCGAATTTATAGTCGAGGCTGGCATCCAGCCGGTGGTTGTTGGGTAATTTGTAGTTATAGCGATCCGTGTACACGGGGATAAGAATAGGTTTGTCATCATTGAATTCCGTGATGTTCTGGGCGATGACCATTCCCTTGGGAAAGGTCGTGTAAACCCCGGACGAGAAGGTCCAAAGGGTGTTCAACAGGAGCCGGGGCGAAATCTGATAGGAGAAGTTGATCATGACGTTGTGTTTCACGTCGTACGGGGGATTAAAGGCTTTCCCGTTATTGATTTCTGCGAATTTGCGCTTGGATTCGGAGAGCGTGTAATTGGCCCGCATGTAGAGTGCGTGATGGTTGAGCGTTAGGTCAAATTCGAGACCTTTGGCATGGCCTTTTCCTTGAATTTGGCGATTGCTTAGGGCGGAATATTCAGTTTGAATGTCCGAGGCGAAGTCTTTCACGTTACGCATGTCCTTGTAAAAAATGCCCGCGTAGAAGGATAATAGTTGTCCGATCTCTTGATTAATCCCGATGGAATACTGGTGACAGGTGGCGGGTTGGGTTCCTTTTGCCAAGGGATACCAAATGTCGATCGGGGTTTTAACCGTGAAATAGGGGTAGAGGCTTAAATATTGAATTGTCTTGGCGTAATCGGCCCAGATGGTGAATTTGTTGATCGTGTAACTGATTTTTGCCCGGGGCGAGAAGGTGTGTTCCCGGGTTTCTCCTGCGTAAAATTGATAATTTCCTCCCACGTTTAAGGAGAAGTTTTGATTCAATTGGTAGTTTATATCCAGGTATAATTCATATAGATTGAAGTCTTTGTCCGAACTTTTTATTAGAAGATTTTGGCTGTCGTCGCTTTTGTTGGCAGTTTCGAACCGGGAGTATTCAAATTTTGCCCCGCTGTTTAGGTTCAATTTATCCGAGAGTCTGCGGGAATAGGTTGCTTGTCCGAGAAGGGCGTAGTTGCGATTTCCGCCTCCCATGGGAACACTGCCGAAGGCGTCACCCTCGCTGTACGTGTTTTTCCCGCCGAACTGGAAATCCCATTGCTCGTTGGCATTGGGCGTGTAGGAGACATTCACGTTGCCGGAAAAGGTGTGCCAGTCGAAAATGTATTGCACGTGTTCGCTGATCTTCATTTTCATGTGGTCGAGGGAGAACAGTCCGAAGGCGGTCATTCTCCATTTGTCGGAAAGACGTGAATCAATGGTTGCGGTAATATCACTGAAGGAGTACTCCGGCATATAGTTAGGATTCGTCTTGTCGTCCATGGACCGGTTGTATAACCGGGAGATATGTTGTAAATAAGAGGTCCGGGCAGAGGCGGCAAAGGACGTATGATTTTTGATAATCGGGCCTTTGGCTTTCAGGGCGGAAGAGACAAGTCCGAGAGTCAGCTCTCCCTCGTGTTCGTGCTTGTTTCCCGGTTCGGGGCGCATATTGATGTAGGAGGATAAAAAACTGTTGTACCGGGCGGGGAAACCGCTTTTGAAAAGGGTGGAGTTGTTCAGTATGTAGGGGTCGAACGTGGACAGGATTCCCGTGAGGTGGTCCGGGTAGGCGATGGGCATATTGTTGATGAGAAATCCGTTTTCGTTGCTGTTTCCACCTCGGACGTAGATGCCGGAATTGAGCGCGTTTGTCGTCACGATGCCGGGCATGGTGGCGAGGTATTTCAGTACATCTTGTTCGCCGAGAATGGCCGGAATCCGTTCGATCCCCTTGATGGAGGAGAGGATTCGCCCGCTGGCCGGAAGGGCCGTGACGACGACTTCTTTCAGGTTGTTCTGTTTGTTACGCAAGGTAATGACGAAGGGTGCGTCACTTTTGTTGAGTTTGTAAGTTTCTTTTTTATAGTTGACGTGTGAAAATTCCAACGTGCAAGGGATGGGACATTCTAACCGGAAGAGACCCAAGGTGTCGGTAGTGGTGCCTTTTTCGCTTTCGATGCAGTATATGTGTACCCCGCTGACCGGTTCGCCAGAGTGGGCTATAACTTTCCCTACGATGACCGTTTGGGCGTCAAGTGATATGGAGATGAACATAAATAAGATTGCAACCAATTTGCCCATATACACGCGTTGTGAGTTCGAAATTTCACAAATGTAGTAAACAAATCCCTTTATGCCTTATGGTTCATGTGAATAATTGTTGTTATTTTGCAGGGTATCTATTAAAATTTGATCATGGGAATATACGTGCATGTACCTTTTTGCCGGAGTAAATGTTTTTATTGCGGGTTTTATTCGGTGGCTTCATTGACCTTGAAGGAGGCATATCTGAGGGCTATCGAACGGGAGATCGTTTTAAGGAGGGGGTATTTGCCACGGCAGGAAATGAATACTTTGTATTTCGGGGGAGGTACTCCTTCTTACTTGGAACGTGGGGAACTGGAACGAATTATTCGGAAGTTGGAGGAAAATTATTCGTTCGCCCCCGGTATGGAGCGAACCATTGAGTTGAATCCCGAAGATCTGGTGCCGGAAAAATTGCAGGGAATAAAGGATTTGGGGTTTAATCGATTGAGTATCGGGGTGCAATCTTTTTCGGATGAACAATTGAAACGAATCAACCGGACGCATTCGGCCCGTCAGGTAATGGATGGAATCGCGCTTGCTGCTGGCATGGGATTTGATAATATAAGCATGGATCTGATTATTGGTTTGCCGAGGCAGACGGAGGAGGAGTTGTTGAGAGATGTGGAGAAGGCAAGTTGTTTACCAATAGTTCATTTATCTGTATATATGTTGAGTATTGATTCAAATACGGTATTTGAACACATGGTGAAACGAGGTGAGTTCCGGTTGGAGAATGAAGAGGTGATGGCCGGACGTTATCAGCGGGTGTGTGAACGGTTGAAAGAGTTGGGCTTTGAACATTATGAAATTTCCAATTTTGCCCGGAACGGGAAGTACTCCCGGCACAATACATCTTACTGGCAACAAAAGCCATACATCGGTTTCGGCCCTTCGGCTCATTCTTATGACCTGCGTTCCCGGCAATGGAACACGGCGAATTTGAAAACTTATATAGATCATTTAAATGAAGGAACGCTTTCATTTGAAAAAGAGGAATTAAAACCTGTTGATTTGTATAATGAATACGTGATGACGAACTTGCGGACAATGTGGGGCATGGAGAAACAAAAATTGGAGAGAGATTACGCCATGTTTTGGGAACAGGTGCAGGAACAAGTCCGGAAATACGAGCGTTCCGGGGATTTGGTGGAGGAAGGAGGAAGGTGGAAAATCAGCGAGACCGGGTGGGTAATTTCAGACGCGATTTTGAGTGATTTATTCGTGGTCTAGTTTTTTACATGAAAAAATACTATTTTTGCGGTTGTAAGTTTAATATTTAAATGTTTTTCAGATGAAAACGAGTAGAATGTCAGTCAAAGAACTGTTGCAATCAGGAGATTGCGGTAAAGAGGTTGAGGTTAAAGGTTGGGTAAGAACCAAACGCGGTAATAAACAGGTGAATTTTATCGCGTTGAATGACGGCTCTACGATCAATAATATACAGGTGGTAGTTGATATGGAGAAGGTGGCCGAGGAGGTGATGAAGAAAGTAACGACCGGGGCGGCTATTCACGTGAAAGGTTTGCTCGTGGAGAGTGCCGGGAGCGGACAGGCTCGCGAGATTCAAGCGAACGAGGTGATCGTGATGGGAGAGGCTGATCCGGAAAAGTTCCCGATTCAACCGAAGAAACATAGCTTGGAATTTTTGCGTGAGGTGGCTCATTTGAGATTCCGCACGAATATTTTCGGGGCTGTTTTCCGTATTCGTCACGCGATGGCTTTTGCCATTCATCAATATTTTAACGATCACGGGTTCTATTATTTGCATACCCCGTTAATCACGGCCTCGGATTGCGAGGGGGCGGGAGAGATGTTCCGGGTGACGACGCTTGACCCGAAGAATCCACCCTTGTTGGAGGACGGAAGTGTTGATTTCAGACAGGACTTTTTCGGTAAATCAACCAACTTGACGGTGAGCGGTCAGCTGGAAGGTGAGTTGGGTGCCATGTCGCTGGGTAAGATTTACACGTTCGGGCCTACCTTCCGGGCGGAGAATTCAAATACCACGCGCCATTTGTCGGAGTTCTGGATGATCGAGCCGGAAGTTGCTTTCAATGATTTGGAAGATAACATGGATTTGGCGGAGGATTTTTTGAAATACCTGATCCGTTATGCTTTGGAGCATTGCATGGACGATTTGTTGTTCTTGAGCAAGCGTTTGCAGGAAGAGGAGAAGGATAAGAAAGCCGAGGAACGTTCCATGGAGTTGATCGAGAAGTTGCAATTCGTGTTGAACCATGAATTTGAACGGGTTACTTACACGGAGGCTATTGATATATTGAAAAACAGCAAGCAAAATAAGAA
Organism: Butyricimonas sp. RTP31003st1_G1_RTP31003_210430; assembly: GCF_040920905.1. Taxonomy (NCBI): domain Bacteria; kingdom Pseudomonadati; phylum Bacteroidota; class Bacteroidia; order Bacteroidales; family Odoribacteraceae; genus Butyricimonas; species Butyricimonas sp. RTP31003st1_G1_RTP31003_210430. Next base: position 153,364 of record NZ_JBCOSQ010000001.1, read on the forward strand.
CGGTAAGTTCCAGTATCCGGTGACAGGTTGGGGTGTGGATTTACAGAGTGAACACGAGCGTTACTTGGTAGAGAAACATTTCAAGAAACCGGTGATTTTGACGGGTTACCCGAAGGAAATCAAGGCTTTCTACATGAAACAGAACCCGGACGGAAAGACGGTTGCCGCGATGGACGTGCTTTTCCCGCAAATCGGAGAGATTATCGGGGGGTCACAGCGTGAGGAAGACTATAACAAGCTGGTGACCCGTATGCAGGAGGTTGGGATTCCGGTTTCCGCGATGTCTTGGTATCTGGACACGAGAAGGTTCGGTTCCGCGGAGCATAGCGGATTCGGACTTGGGTTTGAACGTTTGTTGTTGTTCGTGACCGGAATGGGGAATATACGTGACGTGATCCCGTTCCCGCGGACACCGAAGAATGCCGAGTTTTAAGAATAATTTGAAATAAATAGAAGGATGCTCAAGCAAAATTTACAACAGAAATTAGGGTTGAAAATCAATCCGTTGCAGATACAGCTGATCAAGCTGCTTGAGCTTCCTACCTATCAACTTGAACAGAGGATTAAGGAGGAGCTGGAGTCAAACCCGCTTTTGGAAGAGGGGGAGGAGAAACCAGAGCCGGAGGTTGATATTAAGGAGGACGGGGATGAGGTGGATTATGATGAGAATTCGCAGGAAGAAGATAATTACGAATCTTCGGAGGATGAGTTTTCTTTAGATGATTATATCAGTGATGAGGATGATATTCCGGACTATAAGTTGACAGCATCGAATGCCTCGAAGGATGATGATGCACGGGAGTTCGTGCTTTCCGGGGGGATTTCTTTTCGGGAGAATCTGGTGGAACAGTTGGGGACGCAGCACTTGGGAGAGATGGATCGTAAGATCTGCGAGTATATCATTGGTAATATAGATGATGATGGTTATCTGCGTCGGGACGTGGAGAATATCGTGGATGATCTCGCTTTTGGGGCGGGGATCGAGGTGGACGATGAGAAGATTGAATCTTTGTTGCGTGTCGTGCAGCGTTTCGATCCGGCAGGAGTGGGGGCGAGAGATTTGAGGGAGTGTCTGTTGCTGCAGGTGAAACGACGCTTGGCGGAGACTTCCACGCCGGCTTTGATAAATGCCCGGATTATATTGGAGAGTTATTTCGAGGAGTTCTCGAAGAAACATTACGAGAAGATTTCCAAACGGATGAGGATTTCGGACGAGGAGTTGAAAGAGGCGGTGGACGAAATTTTGAAATTGAATCCCAAGCCGGGCGGACAGATTTCCGATTCTTCGGTTCCGGGAGCCGAGAAGATTATTCCTGATTTTAACCTGGATATTGTTGACGGGGAGTTACAGTTGAGCTTGAACACGGGGGATATTCCCGAGTTGAGGTTGAACAAATCATACGTCAATATGTTGGAGGATTACCAGAAGAATTCGAATTCCCGAGAGAAGAAAGATGTGGTGTCTTTCGTGAAATATAAACTGAGTTCTGCCCGTTCGTTTATTGATGCCGTGCAACAGCGAAATAACACGCTGATGTTGACAATGACGGCTATCGTGCAGTTCCAGAAACCATTTTTCCAGACGGGGGACGAGAGCAAGTTGAAACCGATGATTCTTCGGGATATTGCCGATATTACGGGATTGGATGTTTCTACTATTTCGAGGGTTTCTAATTCTAAGTATATACAGACTTGGTTCGGTATCTACTCTTTAAAACAATTCTTTTCGGGAAGTATGCCGACAAGTAGTGGAGAGGAAGTTAGCACGGGCGAGTTGAAGAATGTGTTGAAGGAAATCGTGGACGGCGAGGATAAACGCAAACCTTACACGGATGATGAGTTGGTGGAATTAATGAATAAAAAAGGTTACCAGATTGCCCGCCGGACGATTGCAAAGTATCGTCAGTTGCTGGATATTCCGGTGGCCCGACTTCGTAGGGAAGTTTAAAAGCCATAATTTTAAAATATGAAAGTACTTGCTTTTGCAGTATCCATACTGTTTCATCCTTTGTTGTTGCCTTTGTACGTGTTGTTTATCACATTTAATACAGGAACCGTTTTTACTTATATTCCGGCATACACGCAGAATATGTCTTATTTGTTGACCCTGCTGGGGGTGACGTTGATTCCATTGCTTTGCTTGCCGTTGTTAAAATGGTTGGGGTTGATTGAGGGGTACCGTCTGGTGCAGAAACAAGATCGGGTGTTCCCGGTGCTGGTGACGATCGTGGGGGCTTTTATCGTGTTTTATTTTTCCCGTAATTTGCCTTATTCTAATATCGTGAGACAGTTTTACCTGATTATGGTAATCATGCTCTCCGGCTTTATGATCGTGACGATTCGCTGGAAGATCAGTATGCACATGACAGCTATCGGGGCTTTGTGTGGCTTTGTTTTTATTCTGGGAATGAAGTACTTGGGTGATGTGATTAACTTGTTGCCTTTGCTGATTCTGGTTTCCGGCCTTGTTGCCTCTGCCCGCTTGTATCTAAAACAACATACCCCTGCCCAAGTGTATGTCGGGTATATTTATGGTGCCACAGCCGTGGTGGCTATCATGTATTAATAAAGCATGATCCATATATCGCTTTGTCCCAGTTGGGTGGCGAGTAGATCCCTTTGTTTCGTGGCTTCTTGTTTATCCGTGTAATTTGCGATACTGACACGATAACGCTGGTCTTTGATAATGATCTGTGCGCTCTGGAAGCCTTTGGCTTTTAGTTGTGTCACGTCTTTTTCTGCTAGATTTTCCCGGGGATGGCTGGCCACGATGATATGATAACTTCTTGTATTTGTTTTCTTGATGTTTTGTTCCGTTCCTTGTTGCTTTCCTGTTTCCTGCCGGGATGGGGAAATCTTCACGTTTGATGCAATCGTTGTGTTATTGTTATCTCGCGAGGGTTTTTGCCTGATAGTGTCAAGGGAGACGGTGTTTCCCGAAAGAGAGGCCGGAAGGTTTCTTTTCACGTTGACGGTAGTCAGGTTCTTGGAATTCATTTTATCCCGTTGACAGCCGATAAATGGCAATATCAGGACGAATGACAGGAACAATACGAGTTTCATGTTACTTGCGTTTATTTTATTTGATAGATCCAGGTCTCTTCTTTACCGGGGATTTTGTGAATTTTTCTCACGGCAGCGATAGCCTCTTTCTCGGTCTTGTACCCTTCGTAAGCCACGAGGTAAAGATCCCTGCTATAAGGCATGATTATGGCGTTTGCGTAGCCTTCCTTGTGTAGCTTGTCGTACATACGGTCTGCATTGTCTTTGATGCGGAAACAGCCGCCGACAAGGAGATATTCTGGGGCTTCTTTTACCACGGTGGTCTCGGTTACCGTTTTTGTTTCCGTTACTTGGATGGTGTCTTTTATAAGGACAGCCTTGGTCTCTACTTTAACCGCTTCTTTTTGCGTATTCGTGTTTCTTACCTTCTTTTTGTCTTGACATCCGGAGATTGCAACCGCTAGGATGACAAGTGTAAATAGTAGAATCGTTTTCATGTTTGACAACGTTTTGGTTAATCATGCCAAGATACAAACAAATTTATTGTTAGTAAAGTATTTTCTTCTATTTTTGTGGTGAAAGTGTCGAATTGTAACCAGTAAAAGAGTTATTATGAATAAATTTATCGGAGTATTGTTGATTTTGGTTCTTGCCGCTTCGTGTAAGAATGAAACAGAACCTATCGTGAAAATTACCACGGAGTACGGGGATATAAAGATTCGTTTGTATGACAAAACACCCAAGCATCGGGATAATTTTTTGAAGTTGGTGGATGAAAAATTTTATGATGGATTGTTGTTTCACCGGGTGATTAATCATTTTATGATACAGGGCGGTGACCCGACGTCGAAGAATGCAGGGCCGGACGTGATGTTGGGTGAGGGAGACGTGGATTATCGGATAGACGCGGAGTTCGTGCCGGAGTATTTCCACAAGAAAGGAGTGCTTGCGGCTGCCCGAGAAGGGGATGATACCAATCCGGAACGTAAGTCTAGCGGGGCACAGTTTTATATTGTTCAAGGAAAGGTGTATTCTCCGGAACAGTTGGAGGCTACCGTGAAGAGTATCAATGAAAGGCGTAAGATGGCGTTATATGGGCGATTGAAGAATCAGTACAAGGATGAATTTACTCGTTTGCAGGAGGTAAACGATACGGAGGGTATAGTCGCTTTGTCGGAGAAACTAACCCGGGAGTGCGACAGCCTGTTTGTCAACGCGGAGTTCGTGCTGACGGAAGAACAGAAAAAGGTTTACACGACAGTCGGCGGGACTCCCCACTTGGACGGGCAATACACGGTCTTCGGCGAGGTAATCGAGGGGCTGGAAATCGTGGATAAAATCGCCGCCGTGAAGACCAGTGAATGGGACCGCCCGGTGGAGGATGTGATGATTAAGAGGGTGAGGGTGGCGAAGTAGGGGGGGGACTATTTTCTTGGTGTGCATATTCTCGTTTAATGGGTTCGTGTTTGTTTTATGTTGATTTATAGCTGGTAGTCCAAATAGTATGTATCAACTAAAGATTGAATTGAATGGGAGGCTTGAGAATTTTAGTAGTGATCCTTGGGTAGCTCATATGCAGGCTTTAGAGTGTACAGATATTCATTTGGAACGAGGTCGGCCAGTAGTTGTGGGGCTTAATACTGAAATAGGACGAGGTATAAATGAGGGAACAACAGATCATTTTGTGGTTGTTACAGGGCGGGGATATGATTATGATTTGGGATTGTATTATTATATTTATATGGAAACAGGAGTGTCTGAGTTGAGTGAAGGATGTGATGCTACACAAAATAGACTTTATTGGGATCCAGTTTCTAATGAATTTTATGACCCGAGTAATTATAATGGCGAAAGAGTTGACGTAACCCAGGTAAGACCTAATGATGGTAGAACGTGGAGTGGAACTATTGCTGTTTGGGAGGTTAATAAATAAATTAAAAAATGAAAATTGTGAAAGTATGGTTATCTATCGTGTTGCTTTTCTGTATAGGTTTATCCGGAAATTGCCAGAAAAACACTTTTGATTTAAAATGTAAATTTGAAGTAATAAAAGAGACCTCTTTACCTTACGAACGAGTTTTAACAGATAAGGGGCAAAGAAATCCTAGTTATGGGCTTGTTGCCGATAAGGAAATCCCTTGTTCTTTATTATTTGAATATATGGATTTTGGGGGTACTATTAAGACAACTTGGACAAGTGGCGGTAGTATTTTTAGGTTATTTAAACCGGAATCAAGCGAGTTTGTTCTTGTTGTAGCTAAAATAGGTGTTTCTGAATGCACTAAACACCTATTAATTACATATGATAAAGAGGGAAAGATGATAGATTACATTGAAGTAGAAATAGGTTTTGTTAGGAGGGGGGAATATACAAGTTCCAAGCATTGGAGAATTGATAAGAATTTGCAGATACAAGTATGTCAAGTAAAGCCGATATCGTCTGAACCGATACTTTTTTTTGATAAGTACTATCAATTAGACTCCATGCAGGGACAACGAATAGATACTTATTACAAGATAGATAAGTCTGGTAAGTTTCAGCAAGTGAAGCAGGTGAAGTACAAACCGAGAGAGTATGATTGTACATTTTTTAAGAGTAAGAATATATGGAATAGTGGAGATGTGGCTTTGGAAAAATAGTATTTAGGTCACAATTTGTGACCTAAATACCTGTTATCTTTTTTATCTCATTTAGTTTGTTCAAGGCTTCAAGCGGGGTCAGGCTGTTGATGTCCAGTCCGGCTATTTCATCCCGAATCTGTAATAACACGGGGTCTTCCAGTTGGAAGAAACTGAGTTGAATGCCTTCTCTTTCGTTTCCTATTTTAGCGACGTTCTTTTGTATCGCACCGCTTGAATTACGGTCGTTCTCGAGTTGTTTCAGTATCTCGGACGAACGTTTGATGACAGATTGCGGCAAGCCTGCCATTTTACCGACCTGTATACCGAACGAGTGGTTGGAACCTCCTTTTATCAGTTTTCGAAGGAACACGACTTTGTTGTTCACCTCTTTTACCGATACGTTGAAGTTCTTGATTTTCGGATAAGAGCGTTCCATTTCGTTCAGTTCGTGGTAGTGAGTAGCGAAAAGGGTCTTTGCCCTGCTTTTCGGATTTTCGTGTAAAAACTCGACAATGGCCCAAGCGATGGAAATACCGTCATACGTGGAGGTTCCTCGTCCAAGCTCATCGAATAGTACAAGGCTTCGGTCGGAAATGTTGTTCAAGATGTTGGCAGCCTCGTTCATCTCGACCATGAAGGTGGATTCCCCCAAAGAGATGTTGTCGGATGCCCCGACGCGGGTGAAAATCTTGTCGACATACCCGATCTTTGCCGATATGGCGGGAACAAAACATCCGGCCTGTGCCATGATCACGATGAGCGCAGTTTGGCGTAAAAGTGCTGATTTACCCGCCATGTTGGGCCCCGTGATAATGATGATTTGTTGTTTATCGTTATCGAGGTAGAGATCATTGTCGATATAGTTTTCTCCCGGAGGTAATTGGCGTTCAATGACCGGGTGCCGTCCTCCTTTTATGTCGATCACGAAGGATTCGTTGATCTCCGGTCGATGGTAATTATTCGTGATTGCTATGTTGGCGAACGAGATTAAGGTGTCGATGTAGGAGATGACGCGGGCATCCAGCTGTATCGGTTTGATATAGGAGGCTGCCGCTGCCAGCAAAGTGTTGTATATATCGCTTTCCAATTCTTGAATCCGGTCTTCGGCACCAAGAATCTTTTCCTCGTATTCTTTTAGTTCGGGAGTGATGTAACGTTCCGCGTTGACAAGGGTTTGTTTGCGAATCCAAGTGTCGGGAACCTTGCTCACGTGAGTTTTGGTCACTTCGATATAATAGCCGAAAACATTGTTAAAGCTGATCTTCAATGTAGGTATTCCTGTGTTCTCTATTTCACGTTGTTGCATCTTTAGTAGAAGTTCTTTCCCGTGAGAAGAGATTTCCCGTAATTCATCCAGTTCTGTGTTAACTCCGGGGGCGATGACATTCCCTTTGTTGAGCATTGAGGGGGCATCTTCCCTGATCTCGTGGTCTATTCTTTGGCTTAATACTTCGCAATCATCCAGTTGTTGCGTCCATTTGGCAAGAACTTCATTGCTGGTAGATAAGCATTGTTCTTTCAACGGTTTGATGGCTTGTAACGCAATTTTTAGTTGAACCATTTCTCTCGGAGAGATGCGGCCGACGGCGATCTTGGAGGCAAGGCGTTCCAGGTCTCCAATGGTGCGGAGAATTTGTTCCAGTTCCAAACGTTCCGTTTCGTGATGCACGAAACATTCCACGATGTCCAAGCGTTCGTTTATGTCTGCCGGTTTCTTCAAGGGCATACACAGCCAGCGACGTAAAGCGCGTGCGCCCATCGGGGTGATGGTGCGGTCAATAATGTCAGCTAGGGAGCGTCCTCCCTCGTGGAGGGTGTCTAAAATTTCGAGGTTACGTAGCGTGAAACGATCCAATAGGACACAGGTTGACTCGTCGATACGGGAGATCGAGGTGATATGTCCCACGAGTTCATGTTTTGTCATGTCGAGGTAATACAAAACGGCTCCTGCGGCGGAAATGCCGCAGTCCATTTTATCAATCCCGAATCCTTTTAATGATGATACTTCGAAATGTTTTTTGAGACGATCTGTCGCAGATTCTGTCTCGAAGAACCATTCTTCGATCGGGTAAGTGTAGTATTTTGTCCCGAAGAGTTCGTTAAACCGGGTTTCCGAACCTTTAGGGTATAGTACTTCTTTGGGTTGGAAACTGTTTAATATTTTATCCATGGTGGCGGGACTTCCTTCTGTGGTTAGGAATTCTCCCGTGGAAAGGTCTAACAGGGATAGCCCGGCTTTGGTTTTCGTGAAATACACGGCAGCCAGAAAGACGTTGTTTTTGTTGTCGATGGTGTTTTCGTTATAGGAAACCCCGGGGGTGACGAGTTCAATAACCCCTCTTTTTACCAGTTTCTTGGTTTTTTTCGGGTCTTCCAGTTGTTCACAAATGGCTACCCGTTGGCCGGCTCGTACCAGTTTGGGCAGGTACGTGTCGATGGCATGATAAGGAAAGCCGGCAAGTTCTACGTCTCCGGGAGAGCCGTGGGAGCGTTTGGTGAGCGTGATGCCTAGTATTCTGGATGTTAGAATGGCATCTTCGCCGAACGTTTCGTAAAAGTCACCCATCCTATATAATAAAATCGCATCGGGGTATTTAGCTTTTGCCGAATAATATTGTTGCATAAGCGGCGTCTGTTCTTCTGACTTTGTTGCCATTATGTTGTATTTATTGTCTGTTATTAAATTTTAATTACGTGTTTTCGCCTCCCAAAAGTAAATATTTTGATCGAGATTTGCTTTAAAACTTCGCAAACATTGTGTAATTTTGCCTAGGCTAAAAAGGGGAATGACGAAATTTAGTGAGTGTAGAAGAATAACCTGTCGTGTATTTTTTCGTATTGAATATAGAGACGGGTAGGGGGATAGCCGATTAATAAAATAGTGTATATGGAAAATATATTGGATGCATTGGCAATTTACGGGTATTCAAATTTAGAGGATCGGATCGAATTTGAGCTGGATGGGGTGATCGAGAAGGAAATTGCTCCGGCTTATTGTAATGAGAATTTTGAATTGTGTGTTTCATGTATGGATTATACTTCGCTGAAGGTGACGGATACGGAGAAATCAATCATGACTTTCGTTTCTGAATTATTGAAGAAATTGAAGAAAAACACGTTGCCGGATGTGGCATCAGTATGTGTGTTTCCCCGGTTTACGTCTCTCGTGAAGGAAAATCTGGTTGGGACACCGATTAAAACGACGGTCGTGGGAGCTTGTTTCCCGGCTGCACAGACGTTTTTGGACGTGAAGTTGGCTGAATGCAAGGCTGCTATCGCGGCGGGAGCGGATGAGGTAGACGTCGTGATTTCCGTGGGGGATGTCTTGGAGCGTAATTACGAGAAGGTGTATAAAGAGTTGGTTGCTATTCGTGAGGCTTGTGTCGGGGTTATTTTGAAGGTGATCTTGGAAACGGGCGAGCTGAAGACGATCGAGAGCGTGTTCAATGCTTCATTGATCGGGGCTTACGCGGGAGCTGATTTTATTAAAACATCTACCGGGAAGGTTCCGGTAAATGCTACACCGGAGACGGTTTACGTGATTTGTGAAGCCTTGCGTCAGTTCCATGCACAGACCGGGAAGATGGTCGGGATTAAGGTGGCCGGTGGTATTACGAAGATTCAGAACGCGATTCGTTATTTGACGATCGTGAAACATATTTTAGGCGAGCAATGGCTTACGCCTGCTTATTTCAGAATAGGAACGTCCCAATTACTGGAAGATGTTCTGAAAGAGATGAAAACGGTAAAAATTAATGGCTGAAAGTGAAAGCTTTCAGCTAATTATTTGCCAAGTGAGAGTGATCTTTTAAGATGGTTTCCACGAATTCCAGTGGAATCATGGCTGTTTCAATTCCTGTTACTTCTTTAATCTTTTTCGTGAGAGGGGCCAGTAGGGCGTAATTGTTGTTTTTGTGTACTTCCCGTAGCACATCCTTGATGATCTTGATGTCTTTGTCGGACAAAAGAGCGGCTTGCTGAAAGACGACCTGATATTCTTCCGGGGCCTCGAATTCACTGATTTGTTTTAACGTGACTGCTTTTTCGAGTTTTATTACCGTGGTTCCTGCCGCCATGTCACCGAGTCTTTGCATTCGTTTGGAGGCGATGATCGAGATGACGGCGACGGCACCGCTTGAGATGGAAATATCTATTAAGCGGAAGACCCAGCGGAGCATACAATCCCAGAAGGTGAGTTTTTTGCCGTTTAGTTTCACGACTTGGATACGCATGGTGTATTTGCCAAGGCTGCGGCCGTTAAAGACGGCCTCGCAGAATAGATGATAGGAAGCGATGATCACCGCGAGAATGACGAAAAACCAAGTAGGGGAGGCTACCATGCTGAAGAGGCCGATAAACATGAGACCCAACATGAGTAGTCCGAACTGAAAGGCACCATCAATCAAGGTTGCTAGGATGCGGTCTAGCACGCCCGCGGGAATATAATCAATGTCAACGTTGTGAGCTGTACTGATAGAAATGTTCATGATAAGTATAAATATTTCCACAAACATACATTTTTTTTGAATAAATGCATTATTTTTATCACAGGAAAAAAGTGTGGTATTTAGAATGAAAGAGGCTAGATTTGTAAGTCAGAACAAGGAGAAATGGGGAAAAATGGAAAATGTAAGCCATCTGGATACAGATACTCTTGCCTCTAATTACGTGATTCTTTCCGATGATCTCTCCTATGCCAAAACGTTTTACCCGGGTAGTGATGTGGTGAAGTATTTGAATCAGTTGATTTCTGTTTACCAGATCAATATTTACGGACAGGAAAGATCGGAGAAAAAGGGGATTCTTTCCTTTTGGGTGCGGGAGTTTCCGCTGTTGCTCTATCGAGAGAGGCGGACGTTGTTGTTTGCTTTTCTTTTTCTTCTGTTTGCGGCATTGATCGGGGGCTTCTCCACGGCGAAAGACGATACTTTCGTGCGCTTGATTCTGGGTGACGCATACGTGGACAAAACGTTGGAAAACATCGAGAACGGGACTCCGATGGGGATTTATTCGTCCTCGAACGAGGTGGATATGTTTTTTATGATTACCGCAAACAATATTAAGGTGGCTTTCGTGGCGTTTGTTTTCGGTATCTTTTTTTCCGCGGGAACGTTATGGATTCTTTTCTCGAACGGGGTTATGCTGGGGGCTTTCCAATACTTCTTTTTCCAGCACGGGCTTTTGTTGCATTCGGTGATGTCCGTGTGGGCGCATGGGACTTTCGAGATAACGTCTATTATCATAGCCGGGGGAGCGGGGCTGGTGATGGGAAATAGTTTCCTGTTCCCGGGGACGTACAAGCGCTCGTACTCGTTTCGGAATGGGGCCTTGCGGGGCATAAAGATTGTTACCGGGCTGATTCCGTTTTTTATTATCGCTGGGTGGATTGAAAGTTTCATCACGCGTTATGCCGATACTTACCCGGTGGTAGGAGCTGCGGCAATTATCCTTTCGCTGGGAGGGGTTATCGGGTATTTTGTTGTTTATCCTTATTATTTACATAAAACAGAGACCAATGGAAAAGATTAATTTGAGCGTGCAGCGTTCTTTTTCGGATTTGATTACCGTGACGATTAATTTCATGAAACAGGAGTTTGTTCCTTTTATCCGGGCTTTTGCCGTGATCGGGTTTCCCATGATTTTGCTGATGCTTTTTTTCATGAAGGATCTGTTGATGGAGGTTTTTGATATGTCGCTGCACCCGGAGGCTTACTACGACGTGAATAGTTTTACGGATACGATGTTACGAACCCTGTTCACGTCACTGTTCGGGGTGCTGATGATGCTGTGGGTGCAGTTGTTTGCTATTTCTTATTTGCGGGTTTACTGGGATCATTATCAGGCGGGGATTGAGGAACGGATCACGATTATCGAGGTTTTTAGAGTTATGTTGAAGAAATTCGGGGTGTATCTTGTGTGGTCTGTTTTCTGTGGTTTGGTTGTTTTTATCGGTTTCTTGTTCTTGTTTGTTCCCGGAATATATATTGGAATTTCGTTTACTTTCGGATCGTATTTGCTGATATTAAGAGATAACGGGCTAGGAAAAATTATCACGGAATCAATGGCTATGGTAAAGGGGAATTGGTGGAAGACTTTCGGGTTTATTCTCGTGATGTACCTATTGGTAGGTGTTGTAGCTTATCTGTTTGGTATTCCTTATATGTTCGTGATGATGTCGTCGGCTTTCACGGGGGCGATTCCCAATATTTACGAGATTACTTTCTCGCTGCTACTCTCTTACTTGGGACAATACACGTTATACACGGTTTTATTTGTCGGGGTCGGGATGCTTTTCTTTTCCCGTTCGGAAGAGATGGAACACACGACTTTATTAAGCCAGATTGACCAGTTGGGGGTTCAACCCGAGAAAAAGGCGGATGAAGAGGCTAATTAAATATATTATTCTATTCGTGTTTGTTTGTGTCGGGAACGTGACATGGGCGGAAGAAGGGGAGCGGGAGTCTTCGCTCTTTCCGGATTCTTCTTATGTTTTGCGGGGCCCGAAAGCTGATTTCTTGGAGAAATATAGGAAAGATGCGGCTTTTGATTACACGACGAATATTGAAGATTCGCCTAGTATTTGGGACTGGATAAAACGTTGGATTCTGGAGCGTTTGTTTCGGATCAAGGTTTCGGAGGGGTCAATGCAGACAATGGATATTATTTTAAAAATTGTATTGGGTCTTTTTGCCTTGGGTATCGTTTACCTGCTCGTGAGGAATAGGGATAAATTTCTTTTCCGCAGGCGGGAGACCGATTTTTTCCCGGAGGATTCCGTGGAGTACACCGGGGAACAGGAAGCGGATTCTTTCGTGCGGTTACTGGCGAAAGCGGAGCAGGAGAATGATTACGTGCTGGCAATACGGGTGAGTTATTCTGCTTTGTTGCAAATGTTGGATAAAAAAGAGGTGATTCGTTGGGATGTTTCTAAAACGAATCTGCATTATATTTACGAGATAAAGAATGAAACGTGGAGTCGTCATTTTGAGGAGATAAGCCGTATATTTGATTGTGTTTGTTATGGCGAGTTTCCAGTGGATGAAACCGCTTATCGGAATATCAAACGATATTTCACGGAGTTCAGGAAGGAGGTGGAAGGATGAAACGGCGCCAAAATGTATTGATTGTTCTTTTCGTGATCGCCATTATGGCTGTTTACACGGGATATGAGGCGAATAAACCGCAACCGATAGATTGGAGTCCTAATTTTTCTATCAGCAAGAAGAGTCCTTATGGGACGTATATTATTAAAGATGCTTTGCCTTATCTATTTCCGGAAGGAGAGGTGTCTTTTGCCCGGATGTCTGTACGGGAACAATTGCGTGTGGGTAGAACGCCTTTCTTGAAGACCTACTTTTTCGTGAGTCCCTTTTTCAGAATTGTTCCGGGGGATTTGGAGGTCGTGTTGGAAGAGGTGGAAGACGGTGGTTCGCTTTTCGTGTCGGCAGAGTTTATTCCCGATACATTGTATTCTTACGTGGGTGTTTCAGGAATGAAAAGGATTCAGAACGGGAAGGATTATTTGCGAGGCTTTGAAGATAAAGGTTATCCTTTCAGGGCAACTCACCGTTATTTTGAATTGAAGGAATCTTTTGACGGGGAGGTTTTAGGATATGTCGATACGATCAAGAATCCCAATTTTATCCGGATGAATTACGGGGAGGGGGTTATCTACCTACATTCGAACCCGATGGCATTCACGAATTTCTTCTTGTTGGATTCGGTGAATGGGGATTATTACCAGAAGGCTCTCTCGTTTCTTCCCCCGGATGCGAACGTGGTATGGGATGAATACCTAAAATCCGGGACAGAGGGGCAACAAACTCTTTTCCGGGTGATATTCAGGTATCCCGCGTTGAAGTGGGCGTATATTTTGTTGATATTGGGGGCGATACTATACGTTTTGTTCCGGACGAAACGGGAACAGCGTCCGATTCCGGAAATTCGTCCTTTGGAAAACCGGACATTGGAATTCGTGTCGGTTGTGAGTTCTCTGTACTACAAGCAGCGGGATCATGTTGCTATCGCGAATAAACGGATCAATAGTTTTCTGGAAGAGGTACGTTATTATTATAAATTGCGTACGGAGGAACTGGATAGTTCTTTTATAGATTTGTTGTCGGAACGAGCGGGAGTTGCACGGGGTAGCGTGGAAGACCTGATTTTTTTGATTATCCGGATTCGGAAGACCGAGCATGTGGATGAAGACCAGTTACGTGAGCTGGTGAGATATATAGAACTGTTTAAAACTAAAAGCTAAATAGATTATGGAAGATCAGATAAATTTTGAGTCCAGAATAGATTTCACGGATTTAAACGAGAAGATCACCCGAATACGGGAACGGATGGGTAAGGTGATTATCGGTCAAAAGGAAGTGGCCGATTTGTTGCTGACGGCGATGCTGGCTGATGGACATATCTTGATTGAGGGTGTTCCGGGAATTGCCAAGACGTTGATGGCAAAGGTTATGGCCCGGATGCTGGATGTTACTTTTAACCGGATTCAGTTTACGCCGGACTTGATGCCGAGTGATATTCTGGGAACCTCTGTTTTTCTTCCGGCAGCAGGGCGTTTTGAATATCGGAAAGGACCTATTTTCTCGAATATCGTGTTGGTGGACGAGATCAACCGGGCTCCGGCAAAGACACAGGCGGCTTTGTTTGAAGTGATGGAGGAAAGGCAAATCACGAATGACGGGGTGGAATACCGGATGGATTATCCTTTCGTGGTGGTGGGGACGCAGAATCCGATAGAACATGAAGGTACTTATCGTTTGCCCGAGGCTCAGCTGGATCGTTTCCTATTTAAGATTAACGTGACTTATCCTTCCGTGGCGGAAGAGATCGAGGTGCTTGAGTTGCATGATCACGGGGCTATCGCCCATTGGCAGGAACTGGAACCCGTGTTGAGCGTGGAGGCGTTGAAGAAGTTGAGAACACAGGTTGCTCAAGTGCGTGTAGATTCGAAGATAAAATCCTTTATCGTGAATATCGTGGATGCTACTCGTAAAAGCGGTTGGCTTTACTTGGGTGCGTCTCCCCGTGCGTCGATCGCTTTAATGAACGGGGCTAAGGCCTTCGCAGCTATTCAAGGACGGGATTTTGTTGTTCCGGACGATGTTTTGTATTTGGTAAATCCGGTATTGCGACACCGGGTGCAGCTTTCTTCCGAGAAGGAGTTGGAAGGCGTGACTGTTGATCAGGTAGTGCAACAGATAGTGTCTAAAATAGAAGTTCCAAGATAGTGCGAATACTTAAAGATACATATTTATCCCGCCGTTTTTTCCTGATATTGATGTTGGGAATATTCGCTTTTGTGATGGCTTACGTTTTCCCGTTACTTTTTATCTGGGTTGCGGGGGCTTTGCTGACTGTGCTGTTGCTGTTACTCGTGGAGTTATTCGAATTGTACAAGCGAGTGGACGGGATTGATGCTTCGCGGGTGGTGGTGGATAAATTGTCTAACGGGGAAGAAAATCCGGTTTGCCTGGTACTAAGAAATCGTTATCCGGTGAGTGCTTGTCTTCGTGTGATTGACGAGATCCCGGTGGAATTCCAGAACCGGAATGTCTTGTTCCGGTTGAAGGTGAATGCCGGAGAACAGCGGGAGATCCATTACACGTTACGTCCTACAAAACGAGGTTCTTATAATTTCGGGAAGATTCGGGTATTCGTGTCCGTGCGTTTTGGGTTGGTCGAAAGGCGTTATTCTTTTCGTGCGGATCAGGATGTGGCTGTTTATCCTTCGTTTATGATGATGCACCGTTATGAGTTGATGGCTTACGGGAATTACCATCCGGAGAATGGAGGCATCCGTACCCGGGCTCTCGGGGGAAACATGGCCTTCGAACAGATTAAGCCTTATGTGACGGGCGATGATCCCCGCACGATAAACTGGAAGGCCACGGCGAAATATAATCATTTGATGGTGAATACCTACACGGAAGAGCGATCTCAACAGATTTATTGTCTGGTGGATAAGGGACGTGCGATGCAATCGCCTTTTAATAATATGACGATGCTGGATCACGCAATAAATACGGTCTTAACTTTGTCGAATATTATATTGAAAAAAGGGGATCGGGCCGGGTTGATCACGTTCTCGAATAATTCTCGGAATTGCGTGAAGGCCGATAACCGGGTGGGCCAGTTAAATCGGATAAGTGAGGCTTTGTATCGTTTGGAAACACATTATCAAGAGACTGATTTCGAGAAATTATACGTGTCGGTGAATCGACAAATCCCGACCCGGAGTTTACTGATTTTGTTTACCAATTTTGATACCGTATCAGGATTACGACGTCATTTGCCTGCATTACAGCGCTTGGCGGCACGGCATCTCGTGTTGGTCATTTTATTCGAGAACTCTGAATTAAATAAGGCTTTGGAGCGTCCCGTACACAATCTAAAGGATGCATATTTCGAAACCATTGCAGCGGGATTTGCCACGGAGAAACGACAAATGGTCCGGGAATTAAGTCAATTGGGTATCCGGGTGATCCTTTCCAAACCGGAATCTCTGACGGTGAATAGTATCAATAGTTATTTGAATCTGAAGGAGCGAAAGTTGATTTAAACTTTACTACTTCTTACCGAATAGTCGATAAGTGATACCCGTGGAAATTGTTGTTTCTTTTCCCAGAAAGATAGTTTCAAATTTGTAATGAATGTGGTGGCAAAATTCGATCTCGATGCCAGTGGTCATGTTCCAATCGTGTATATTTTTTAATATAATAGCATCCAAAATTCCGCCATGAGGCAGTAACGGTCCTTCTTCTGACGGGTGTATTTCCGCAAATATTTGTTGCAGTGTTGGTTCATCATAGTAGGCCGCGTAATGATTTTTAAATTTTATATGATTGTAAGTTGCCCCGGCATATATCTCTATATTCTTGATCCAATTCTTGTTACTCGTGGCGATGTATCCTAGCTTCGGGGTTATGGTTTGAAATATTGATTTATTACTGATCTCATCAAAATGGTTCCAATATATGGTATATTCGATCTGAGGCTTGAAGTGATGATATATAAATTCACTTTTTGTGCCGCATCCATAAATCCATCCATCTGTTTTTATGCTTTGGGAAAAAGGAGGTAAGTCGATGTAATTGATTTGAAGAGCCGCATTTAGTTTGCTTTCATCAAAAATCTTTCCTCCTAGGACATATATGTTTAAGAAAGGAAAAAGCCAGTAATCCACTTGCAACCGGATTGTATTTGTGATGTTCTTTTTTATTTTGTAGTCCCTAGAGTAAGATTCTAATAATTCACCGGCTTGATCGGTAGTAAAAGGGTATCCCTGGGCAGGAATGTATCCTATTACAGTCTGGATCGAATAATCGTGGTCGTATTTTCGTCGGTCGTAATAGATCGATATGCCTATTGGAGATTTACTCTTCCATTGCGTATAGGTCTCCGAGTGTATACTTGTCTTTTTTTGTGCTGTGGCCGGGAATAACATACTTATCCCCAACATGAAGAATAATAGTCGCCTCATAAATATGCTTTTGATTTATTTATGCAAGTATACATCTTTTTTTAATGAAGAGTATAAATATTCTTCAGTTTAACTTTAAAAAATCCTACATAGGATGTTTTTATTTGATTTCTTTGCTTTCTCCTTCAGCGAGAATGTCTATTTTAGGTTCCTGAAAAGTCTTGTTTGTCGTGTGTTTGTCCAGCGTTAGTAATAATGACGGTAGAAGTATCAGGTTAGATAGCATGGCTGCCAATAACGTGATGGAGACCAAAATACCCAATGCAACCGTACCACCGAAATCGGAAAGAGCAAAGATGCCGAATCCGAAGAACAGGATGATAGCATTGTAAATCATACTTTGTCCTGTTTCTTGTAGGGCCAGTACAGCGGAAGATCGTATACTCCAGTTTGTTCCTTGTAATTCTTGACGGTATTTAGCGAGATAATGGATCGTTCCATCAACGGAAATACCGAAAGCGATGCTGAATACCAAGATCGTGGATGCTTTGATCGGGATGCCGAAGTATCCCATGATGGCAGCCGTGATAATCTGTGGAATGATATTGGGGATCAAGGCAACCAGTACCATACGTTTACTCTTGAACATCCAAGCCATAAAGAGAGCAATAAGAAGGATGGCTAGTGCTAGCGAGGTAAAGAGATTAAATACAAGATATTGAGTTCCTTTAAAGAAAATAATACTTGAACCAGTGACCTTTACCGTGTAGCGGTCATTCGGGAAGTATTGTTCAACAATATTGTATAATTTGTTTTCCTTTTCCTGCATTTTCTTGGTCCCGATGTCTTTTACCCGGAAACTGAGGCGCACCCGTTGGAGGGTGGAGTCAACGAAAGAGTTTGCTTGTCCGCCAATCTCTCCCGTGGATTGGGAGGCATATTTCAAGATGAAATTCTTGGTCATATTTGTCGGGAGCTTGTAATAAGAGGGTTTCCCGTTATAGAACGCCTGGTTGGCAAATTTGATGACTTCAATGAGGGAAATGGGTTTGGAAATATCTTCGTCTTTTGATAATTCCTCGGAGAGTTTATCCAGTTTTTGGAGATTAGGTAAGTTCAATACTTGCTTTGGTTTTCCGAAGTCAACAGTTACCTCTAGGGGCATTAATCCGTCAAAGTTTTCCTCAAAGAAACTTAGGTCTTGTCGAATCGGGTCTGTTTCTTTCAAGTCATCTACCATGTAACCCGTGGATTTCATGAGGGTAAGTCCGATAATTCCAAGGATGACAACGGAAATAGCAACTCCGTACACGACATTCCGACGATTTAAGATAAGTTGAATGACACGTTCCAGCGTTCCGGTTACTGTTTTATTGTGCAAGTGTTTGATTTGTTTGCTATCCGGCTCCGGCATGAAACTGAATCCGCAAGGAATCATGACCAAACACACAAGGTACACGAATGTGATACCAATGGAGGCGGTTATTCCAAATTCCACGAGGATTTGACTTGAGGTCACGATGAAAGTTGCAAAACCGGCAGCTGTGGTCAAATTGCTTAGGAATGAGGCATTCCCGATCTTTTGAATCATACGTTGCAAGGCTTTGATTTTATTCCCGTGACGGTCGTATTCTGCGTGAAATTTGTTGATCATGAACACCAAGTTCGGAATACATATCACGATCAACAGAGGTGGTAACATGGCAGTGAGTAGCGTGATTTTGATGCCTAGCATGGCCATAACACCGACCGTCCAACTGACACAAATCAGCACAATCAATAAACAAAAACCGATGATGCGGAAGGAACGGAAAAACAGGTAGAGGATGAATGTCGTGATCAATAACGACAGGATGATGAACATGTACATCTCTCCTTTGATGTTTTCCGCATTGACTACCCGGATGTAAGGAAGTCCCGAATAGTGCATCTGGAGGTTATGTTTTTTTGAGAAATGTTCGGTAATCTCTAAAATATCCTTTACTAATCCTACCCGTGCAGGAGAGTTCATCACATCAGCGGAGACGGAAACCATCATTCCATAGATGTCTTTCTTTTTGTTGAACAGCGTTCCGTCGTAGAATGGAAGATTTTCAATGATATTCACTAAGCTGTCCAGTTCCCGTTGATCCTTGATATGGTTGGGAAAGATGGGTTGGATGTCAAATTTTTTATTCAGTGTGTCCTTGTGAAGATTGAATGAATGGGTAATATCCACGAGAGCCACGATGCCATGAAGAGCTTTCAGGCTATCGCACATGCTGATCCAGTCATTCATTTTGTCGAGCTGGTAAAAGTCTTTGTCCTGTATGGCAAAGACCATCACGTTTCCTTCCTGTCCGAATTTCTCGTGAAAATCAAGGTAGTCTAGGTATGCGCTATCCGTGGCTGGTAACAGGTTCGAATATTCATATGACATTTCCACTTTAGGGATTTGAAATCCCATGAAAACGGTGATAAGCAAGACCCCAACAATAAAGGCCACCCGGTTACGAAGAAGAATCCCTGCAATCTTAATCCACATGATATTTTTTTATTTGCGCATTTGTTGGCAAAAGTAGGATAAAAGTGTTTAATCTTTTAAGAGTTTCGGATTTTTTTTATGACGATTAGCATCTCTTGCCGTTTTTTTGGCAAAATTATTGTTTACGGCCTCGTTCAAATCTACCCCCGTTTGATTTGCCAAGCATACCAATACCCAAAGAACATCACTCAATTCTTCTGCCAAATTATCCTTCTCTCCTTCCTTGTACGACTGTTCGCCATATTTTCGAGCCATCACCCGGGCTAGTTCTCCGACCTCTTCTACCAGAATAGTCATGTTTGTTAATTCGTTAAAATATCTTACCCCGTGGGTCTTGATCCATGCATCTACTGCGGTTTGTAATTCTGCGATATCCATTGTTACCAAGTTAAAAGTTAAAAACTAAAAGATAAAAGTTCATTTCTTTAATTTAGATTTGAGTGTTTTTACTGTGGCGACAAGCATGGCGATTAATTCTTTATTATCTTTTTCCATATTTGTAAAATTATTCCCATCAATATATCCTGTGTCTTTTAAAAGATTAAGCCAGTAATTCGTTTCATTCGCTTCTTTAAGACCGATATAAAATTTGTTAATATAATCAGCTTGACTTTGTGCAAATTCTGCTTCACGGATTAAAGCTCCCATGGAGGTTCCACTTTTTAGAATTTGGTTGCTGATAACAAATTCTTTCTGTTCTTTTTGAAAGAATTGAGCAAGTTTCACGATGCTTATGGCAAAAGTATAACTTTTATCTTGTAAAATTGAATCCATGTAACTTTTATCTTTTAACTTTTAGTTGTGAGTTTAACAATCATTGTCGATTCTTGGAATCAATAATGATTGTTACGGGTCCATCATTGATTAATTCGACTTTCATGTTAGCTCCGAATTGTCCGGTTTGAACTTCTTTGTGGAGTTCTTGGCTTAGGGTTGCGACGAATTTTTCATATAACGGAACGGAGATGGCGGGAGGGGCTGCATCAATATATGAGGGACGGTTGCCTTTTTTGGTTCGAGCCATGAGAGTAAATTGACTAACGGCAAGGATTTCACCACCGGAGTCTAGGATGGATTTATTCATTACTCCATTCTCGTCATCGAATATACGGAGATTTACAATTTTGGAAGATAGCCAGTTAATGTCTTCATCCGTGTCATCGGCTTGGATTCCTACTAATATGAGCATCCCTTTATTTATTGAAGAAAACAATTGTTGCTCGATGGTAACACTGGCACGTGTAACTCGTTGAATAACTACTTTCATCTTGAACTTAGTCTTAAAATTTAGAGTGAAATATATGAATTTTATTCATATACTCCACTCCAAACTCTAAATTTTAAATCTACATTCTAGATTATTTTTTTCTAGCGTATAGTTCTTTGATTGCGTCGGCTAATCTCTTAACACCTTCGATGTTCATTTCCTCGCTCATGTAAGAGAAATTGATACGCATGGTGTTTTTACCTCCACCGTTAACGAAGAACACGGTTCCAAGTACGAATGCCACGTTCTTTTCGATAGCGATTTGGAATAATTCCTCTGCATCGTATCCTTCCGGCAATGTCAAGAACAAGAACAAACCACCTTCCGGGCGAGTCCAGGTGACACCTTCCGGCATATATTTCTCGAAAGCACCTAACATAGCTTCTAGTTTACTACGATACATATCAACGATATTCTTCACGTTGGCATCGAAATAGTTTTTCTGGAAGAATTTAACCGTGATTTTCTGTAAGAAAGCAGAGGTACAAAGGTCTGTACTTTGTTTTGCCTTCACAAAGTTGTCAATCACCATCGGGTGAGCAAGAACCCAACCCATGCGGAATCCCGGCATGAAGATCTTGGAGAAAGTTCCCAACGTAATTACATTACCTTCTCCATTATCCAAGTCGTACAACATACGTTGCGGTTTTCCTGAGAAACGTAGTTCACGGTAAGGGCTATCCTCAACAACCATGATCTCGTATTTCTTGGCAATATTCAGAATTTCGATTCTTCTGGCTTCCGGCATGGTCATACCTGCAGGATTCTGGAAGTCCGGAATCAAATAGATGAATTTCGGTTTTTCCCCTTTAGCCTTCATTTCAGCCAAAGTCTTTTCTAATTCCACGGCACTCATACCTTGTTCGTCCTGAGGAATACCAACGCCTACACCACCGTAAGAGTTGAACGCACCGAGGGCCCCAAGATAAGAAGGTAACTCGCAAATATATTTGTCTCCACGGTTCAAGAAAATCTTACCAACCGTGTCCAAACCTTGTTGAGAAGAAGTGATGATCGTGATATTTTCTTTTGTAACATAGCTCAAGCCTTGATCCCGGTAACGTTGAGCAAGGATTTCCAATAATTCAGGAACTCCCTCAGTTGAACCGTACTGGCAAGCAGCAGCACCATCCGTGGCAATTACTTCCGCACAAATTTCTTGTAATTGTTCTAACGGGAAAGATTCTTTAGCAGGAAGACCCCCGGCGAAAGAAATAATTTCCGGCTTTTGAGTTAATTTCAACAACTCTCTGATAGCAGAGCGCTTCATCCCTTTGGCGCTGTCTGATAGAATTTCTTTGTAGTCGCTAACCATGTTTATTCTTATTTAAAGTGAATACACGCTGTTAAGTATTTGTGTTGCGAAGTTAATAATAAGTTTTTGAAATAAAATTTTTCATATCAGTTTTTTATTAAAATCGATTGCGGTACTTTCATTTTGTATGTTTTCGAGCTTTTTTAGTAATAATTTGAATTTTGAGAGCTTTGTAGTTGTATTTTGCTTGGATAAAAGTTTCTTCAGAGAAGTAGAGGAGATAATATGATGCTATGGGATTTTCTCGACTAGAAAAAGAAGACTAATGTGATAATTATTTGGAATAAACCGTTTTTTCGATTAGTTTTGCAAGCCGAATAAAGGCCCTTGTAGTTCAACGGATAGAACGGAAGTTTCCTAAACTTTAAATGGCAGTTCGATTCTGCCCGGGGGTACAAAAGATAAAAGTTAAAAGCTAAAAGTTAAACAGGGAGAATGTACTTTTAGCTTTTATTTATTGTTACATCCCGGTAATTGATAGCCGATTCGTTTTCGTTCGTTAGTCCCTCGATTTTTTGCTTGTAATTCGGCAAGCGTTTGGTTGATCAGTTCGAGTTGCATTCGGGTGTCCTCGTTTATATCGTTTTGGTCGGTAAACATTTCCTTGATATACTCTTTCAGTTCTTTCAACTCGTTTTTAATTTCCCCTATTTTATCTGTTGGAGAGTTGGCTATTAATTGTCGAACGGCGACAAAAGCTCGCATGATGCCCATGTTTACCTCGATAGCGATTTCTGAATTAAGGACGCTACTTAGCATGGCGACACCTAATTCCGTGAAAGCAAAAGGCATATATCTATTGCCACCTCTTTGGTTTGAGGTGCAATTTCTGCACCTCAAACTATCGAACTCTTCTTTTGTCAACTCGAACATGAAATCCGATGGGAATCGTTTTAAATTATTCTTCACGGAACGTTTCAAATATTTTGTTTCTGTTCCATATAATTCAGCCAGATCGAAGTCAAGCATGACCTTTTGTCCTCGAATTTCATAAATTTTATCTTGAATGATTTGCAGGTCCATCACGGTGATATTATTTAGTAGGACAAATGTAGTAAAAATAGATATGAATTATCACTATATAGCTATAAAGTTAAAGAATATGCAAATCAAGAGTACGTGTTCCATGAATTTCTATTAACTTAGCAGGCGGATAAACAGGATTGAATATGCTGAAAAGCTTGAGGTATGGAAAAGAGTTCGAAGAACTATACACGGGGAACTATTCCCGTCTGTACTACTATGCTTATCAGTTTTTGAATGATGCGGAGGTCAGTCGGGATGTAGTGAATGATGCGTTCGAGTACGTGTGGAAAAACTACGAGAACTTTCGGAAGATGAACGTGGTGGCGATTCTTTTTCAAAGTGTACGGAATAAAAGCATAGACACCTTCCGGCATAATAAAGTGGAAGAGAATTACGTGGCACTGTATTCTCGGATGCTTTCGGAAGAGGATGCGGGGCTGGATGAGGAAAACGAGAAGATTGAACGGATATATAAAGTATTAGATAGTTTAACCCCGCAAACAAGGCATATCATGGAAGAATGTTATTTTAACCGAAAAAAATATGCAGAGGTTGCGGAGATGTTAAACATCAGTCCTAGTGCGGTAAAAAAGCACGTTATGAAAGCCTTGCGTTTATTGCGGGAAGAATTTCATATAAATAATGGCTCGGAGGGGGTGCCCGAAAATGAGGTCTAAACGTATTAATATAAATTAGGTCGTTAATAAACATGGATGATCAGGATATGAAAAATAAAAAGGATTTGCTGGATGCTTTGGATGATCCCGGCTCGTTGAGTCAGGAGGAGCTTGATGCAATTCTGGATGATCCGAAAGAACTGGAAGATGCTCGCTTGCTAGGGGATTACAGGCAAGCGTTTACACGTCGTCATGCGTCCTTGAAACCTGATGTGAATAAAGAATGGAATAACTTCCGGCAAAGTAGAATTTCCGGTAAAAATAAAGGAAAACAATTGTGGATCGGCATCTCGATAGGTGTGGCGGCCTCTGTGCTTTTATTTTTCAGTTGGCAGATGTTCAATCGGACTTCCCCGGTTCCGGTTAACCGACCTATCGTGGCTTTTACCGCCAGTACTCAATCTCAAGAAGTCCTTTTGTCCACGGGTGACGGGCGTATGGTGTCTTTATCCGCACCTCAAGCAGATAGTTTGTTACGAGAAACAGGTATTACCCGGGGAGACGAGGAGTTAGATTACCAGCAAACGATCCGGGAAACAGAGATACATACATTGACAACTCCCAGGTGTGGGGCTTATCAACTTCGTTTGGCAGATGGAACTCAAGTATGGTTAAATGCCGAGAGCCGTTTGAAATATCCCAGTCGCTTCACCGGAGAGCAGCGAGTGGTTGAGTTAGAGGGGGAAGGTTATTTCAAAGTAACGCCCGATTCAAAAAGACCTTTTATTGTAAAATCCGGTAATATCACGACGGAAGTTCTGGGAACCGAATTTAATGTCAGAACCTACGTGTCCGATGATTCACACGTGACCTTGTTAAAAGGGAGCGTGAAAGTGAAAAATGTTAGTTCGTCCTCGGAAGTGGTAATACGTCCCGGGGAGGACGCTCATTTACAAGGAGACGGGACTTTTGACGTGCGGGAAGTCGACACGGACAATTACTATTTATGGACGGAAGGGTATTTCTATTTTGATAATGAAACCGTGGTCGAGATCATGCGTGAATTAGGGCGGTGGTATAATATACGGGTAGAATTCGAGAACCCGCAAGCGATGAATTACCGCTTGCATTTCCTTGCCGAACGCGATCAGAAAATAGAAGAAGTACTGCAATTATTGAACATGCTTGGTAAAGTACAAGCGACTTACGAAAACAATAAAATTTTGGTAAAATAAAAAATTTTTATCGTTTCTGGTACCCGATTTACATCTCAAAACGAAATCTGAATAAAGAATACGTATTTGAGTCATGTAAAAATAAATTAAATGAACAAATTTATGAAACACCAGAAACTCCAATTCAAGCCGGGCAGTTTTCGACTGAACGGGTTATTCCGGGTTGTGTTCTTCATGTGTTGCTTGTTGTCGGCAGGGCTGACACAGGCACAAGAGAAGAAAATCACGGCGGAATTCAAGGATGCACCTTTATCCAACGTGTTAAAACAACTGGAAAAACTTTCTACCTACAAGATTCTCTTTACTTATGATGACGTACAGTCCTATAAAGTGACTGTTTCGTTGAAAGATGTAACTATTACTGAAGCTTTACAAAAAGTGCTTGATGGGAAGCCTTTTGTTTTCTCGGATGTGGCCAGCGGAAAGTATATCTCGGTAGTCTATCAGCCCAAGAAAAAATCCGATGCCACGAAAGAGATCAAGGGAAAAGTAGTGGATAGTAAAGGAGAAACAGTTATCGGGGCAACGGTCCGGGTGGTGAATGCTACAATCGGGACAGCCACTGATATTGACGGGAATTTTACTTTGCGTGTTCCGGAAGACGTGATGACACTCGAAGTCGGGTTTGTCGGGATGAAGACACAACTGGTTTCCATCAAAGACAAAACTGAAGTCCGTGTCGTGATGGAAGAGGATAATACCGTGTTGGAAGACGTGGTGGTTACCGGTATTTTCAAAAAGGCCAAGGAAAGTTACACGGGTGCGGTTTCCAGCATCTCTTCCGAACAATTAAAAATGTACAAGGGGCAGAATGTTTTGCAAACCTTGAAAAATATTGATGCCTCCTTAAACTTCATGGTAAATAATGCCATGGGTAGCAATCCGAATAACGTACCTCAAATCAATATCCGGGGTAATTCCTCTTTACCCATGAGTGTGCAGGAGTATAATGAAAGTATCAAAAATGACGTGAACTCTCCTTTGATCATCATGGATGGTTTCGAAATCACACTGGAAAAGTTAATGGACTACAATGACGACGAGATCGAATCCATCAATATATTGAAAGATGCGGCAGCCACGGCCATTTACGGTTCTCGTGGGTCCAATGGTGTGATCGTGGTCGTCACGAAACAACCGGAGGCAGGCAAATTGAGAGTGAATGCCGAAATAGGAATGGATATTGAGGCTCCGGACTTGAGTTCCTATGACTTGCTGAATGCGGCAGAAAAACTACAATTGGAAAAGATGGCCGGACTATATGATACTGATTTTCCGGGGAATGATGTGAAGTATTCCGAAAGATATAACAAACGCCTAAAAGCTGTACTTTCCGGGGTGGATACGGATTGGTTGAGTAAACCCTTACACACGGGTGTCGGTACCCATTATAATTTACGTTTGGAAGGAGGAAGTGAACAATTTCGTTGGAGTGGTGCTTTGGCTTACAAAAACGTGGTTGGAGCCATGAAAGGTTCTTCCCGGCGTAATTTTAACGGCTCCATCGTTTTGATGTACATGATGGATAAATTGACATTCAAGAATTACACTTCTTACGGGATGAACCGGGGGCGTGAAAGTCGGTATGGGGAATTTAGCACGTATGCGCAGCAACAACCTTATGATGCCCCGTATGACGAGAATGGTAATCTCGTGCGTTATTTTGATGGTTTTCAGTATAATAACCTTGATAAGCAAAATCCGTTATATGACGCCTCGTTAAACACTTTCGATAAATCGGGATATCAATCGTTAACCAATAACTTTTCCATCGAATGGGACATAATCGAGGGGTTGAAATTAAGAGGACAGTTGGGAATTTCCAGCACGGACAACAGTAGCGATTATTTCTTGCCGGCAGAACATTCCTATTTCACTACCGGGGATCAGAAAGCGGAATATGCCACGGATGAAGGATTCTTCCGTCGCGGATTGTACCGTTACGGAACCGGGAAAGAATATAGTTATAGCGGGAATGTCACGGTGACCTATAATAAAACTTTTGCCGAGAAACATCTTTTGTCCGTGGGTGTTGACTGGTCATTGGCTGAAACACAATCCCGTTCATACAGTTTCGAACTGGAAGGCTTTTCGAGCGAGGATATGAATTTTTTAGGAAACGCCCGTCAGTACATGAAGGATGGGATTCCTAGCGGAACAAAAACAAGTACCCGTCGCTTTGGCTTGACCGGGAACGTGAACTACATCTATGACGGGCGCTACTACGTGGACTTGGCCTACCGTGTCGATGGTAGCTCCACGTTCGGGAGTGACAAGAAATACGCACCTTTCTGGAGTACCGGTATCGGTTGGAACTTGCATAACGAACAATTCCTGCAAGGGCATCCCGTGCTTACGACCTTACGGTTGAAAGCCTCTTACGGGGAAACCGGTTCACAACAGGGTTCCTCTACCGGGGCATCGACAACCTACAAGTATTCCACGGACAACAAATACATGAACTGGAACGGGACGATCCTGCAAGGATGGGGAAACCCCAAGCTGACTTGGCAAAAGACGGATGAATTTAATGTCGGGATGGAGTTCGGTTTGTGGACAGGACGTGTAAAAGGAGAAATCAACGTGTACACGAAAAAGACGGCAAACCTTCTTTCTAACATGGACCTACCCCTTTCTATGGGATTCTCTTCCTATATAGCGAACGTCGGGGAAGTTGAAAATAAAGGTTGGGAAGCCTCTTTTAGCGGCTATGCCATTCGGGACTCGGAACGTAGGATGAACTTGATGTTTAGCGGGCAATTGGTTTACAACAAGAATAAAATCACCAAACTTTCCGATGCGATCAAGGCCCAGAATGAATTGTACTTGCAGGAGGATGTAGACGTGAGCAACCTGTTCTACGAGGGACGTCCGCAGAATGCCATTTATGCCGTACGCTCTTTAGGTATTGACCCGAGTACGGGGAATGAGATTTTTCTGGATAAAAACGGGAAAATCACCGATACTTGGAAACCATCCGATAAAGTATATTTAGGATCAAAAGATCAGAAGTACAGGGGAAATGGCAGCATCATGTTCATGTGGAAAGGACTGACGGTCAACGTGGCCTGTTCCTATTATTGGGGAGGTAAGGTGTACAATGAGACCTTGTTGAACAAGGTAGAGGTAACAAAGAATACCTTATCCAGCCAAAACGTGGATGCCCGTGTGCTGAAATCCCGTTGGTTTCAAGCGGGTGACGTGACGTTTTTCAAGCAATTGAGTAACACCCAGACCCGTGCAACCTCTCGTTTCGTGATGGATGACAATGTATTTGAGATCTCGTCTATCGGTGTGCAATATCGATGGGATACCCCTTGGATTCAGAAATATACTCGTGCCACGTCGATTACTTTCGGTGTGAATATGTCCGACATTCTGCATTTATCATCCATTAAAATGGAACGGGGAACCAGCTACCCGTATGCTCGTAACATACAGGGATATATCAAGTTCTTATTCTAACACGTAACTAAAAACTGTATTTATGAAAAGATTATATATCATAACGGTACTCGTGGCTTTGTTGTCCGTTTCTTGTAATGATTGGCTGGATGTTCGGCCGGACACGGAACAGAAAGACAAAGATTTGTTTACCACGTACAAAGGATTCCAAGATGCCCTCACGGGTTGTTACATGAGTTTGGCTAGCCAAGATGTTTATGGTGAAAGATTAACGATGTCGAATATTGAATCTTTGGCTAATCTCTGGTACCAGTTCCGTAATTCGACACGCTACGAGGATAACGACCTCATGAACCATGACTACACGGGCGACTACTCCAAGACGGCCGTGAAGACCATCTACGCGGGATTGTTCAACGTGATCGCCCAAGCGAACATGATTATTAAATATGCCGAGAAGAACGGGGATGTTATTGAGGACCCTGCGGCTCGAGCTGTTATCACGGGAGAGGCGTACGCCATTCGTGCTTTTTGTCAGTTGGACGTGCTGCGTTTGTTCGGACAAATACCACAGGGAGCCTCCCGGCAAGTGGAATTACCTTATTCTGAAACAACCTCGATTGACGAGATGCCCGCTTATTATAGTTTTGATGATTACGTCGTGAAATTAGAAAGCGACTTGTCGAAAGCGGAATCTTTATTGAAAGACAATGATCCCTTGTTCCAATATACTTTTTCCGAGTTGAATTCAGCGAACGGGAATGAATTAAGTGATAGCTACATGTACTATCGTCAGTCCCGGATGAATTATTGGGCTGTAAAAGCCATTCAAGCCCGTATGTACCTTTACTTGGGAAAGAAAGACAAGGCGTACACGCTGGCCAAAGAAATCATAGAGGCCAAAGGTGCTGACGGGGAATTGGTAATGACCATGAGCGGTGAAACCGATATTGCCAAGGGATATAAAGCCTGCCCGTCGGAATGTTTGCTCTACCTCAGTAAATATGACGTGAAAACATACTCGTCCGTCTTCTTGATCGGTAACAAAGCCGACCAACAGGCTGGCCCCTCCCATCTCGTGATCTCCAGCTCCATGCTAAGTGACTTGTATGCGGGACAAAACACGGGTTCGCACAACAGGTATCTGAATTGTTGGAACCGGAACGTGAAAGATGCGTCGGCCAACTTGTATGGAGCCCTTGCAAAATATTATTTTGCAGATGATGCTGAAAACCAGATGTTATATTACCAGATTATCCCGTTGTTACGGATGTCCGAAGTCTACTTGATAGCGATGGAAACCTCTTCCGATTTGGACGAAATAAACGAATGGTACCATGATTATATGTTGGCTCACTCCGTTGTATTGAATGAAGCAGGTTTTTCCTCTTTGAGCGAGGTTTCCGGGGAGATGGTAAACGAGTACCGTCGGGAGTTTTACGGTGAGGGACAAATGTTCTATACGTACAAAAGAACCGGGGCGACGACAATGCTTTGGGGGAACGGGAATGCCGACGAGAACGTGTACATCGTTCCTCTCCCGGAAACCGAATATAATCCTAACTCTCAAATAAAGTAAATGATTATGAAACAGTTAATAAATATACTGACCGGGAGTCTGTTCCTTTTCGGGATGAGTTCCTGTGAGAAAGATTTGCCGGTGTACGAAACCCCGGACTGTTGGTTGAATTTCGTGTACTACAGTAGTTATGATGGTTCCGTGCTGGGGACAGAAGAAGTTACCGACGAGATGCGATATGCATCGTATTCGTTCGTGTATGTCGGGGAAGAGGTTGAAGTTGACACGGTTTGGTTTGAAATATCAACCATGGGTTTCGTGTCGGATGAGGACCGACCGTTAGAACTGGAGCAAATTCAGACAGGGGGGAATGATGCGAAGGCTGACGTGCATTATGTCGCTTTTACCAACGAAGAACTGAAGGCGAAATACATGATCCCTGCCCGTAAAACGGGAACCAAAATTCCGGTTGTTGTCAAAAGAGACCCTTCTTTGAGCAACGGGGACGTTACCCTGCAATTCACTTTCAAGGATAACGGTTATTTCAAACCGGGATATGACGGGTTAACGACCCGCACGTTATCCATTTCTTCGAAATTAACCAAACCATCCGTATGGGAGGAATCTTATTGTGACTATGTGTTTGGTCTTTACGGGTCGGAAAAGCATCGCTTGATGATCGAGTGGACCGGGGAAAAGTGGGATGATGCGTACATTAAGGAATTAATGGACGGGGATAACGCCTATGTCAACTACTTGGCCGGTTGGTTTGCCCGGAAATTGGAAGAAGAGAATGCAAAACGGGAAGAGGCCGGGGAGGAACCCTACAAGGAAGAAGATGGAACGCCGGTTAGTTTTGAGCCTAAAAGTTGGAGTTAATTTTAAAAGCAAGAAAGCATGAAAAAGTATATCATATTATCCGTGTTGTTCACGCTGTTCGGGCTGGTATCCTGTTATGATGATGACAGTAGCTTGGGAACTAAGAAAATCGGGGACATCACGATCGGAACTTTGGAAGACGCATCGATTATCTCTTATAGCGGGAATAAATTAATTCGTGAGCCGGAAATAGAAACGACTTATCCGGACGATCAATTAACCTACGCGTGGTACATTTACAAGGAAGATCAAGATAAAGGCTTCCGGACGAATAAAATAGATTCGGTCAAGAATCTGTCGTACGAGGTAAATCTACCGGCGGGAAGTTACACGATTATCTTCGAAGCCACGGCAACCGAGAATGGTTATGCTGCGACGGCAGAGATGAAACTTGCCGTTTCCACCACGTTTTCGCAGGGATTCTACATCTTGAAAGAGACGGCAGACGGGAACACGGAACTGGATGTGTACACGCAGAACGGGCTGGTCCCCGATCTTTTAGCCA
Source organism: Butyricimonas sp. RTP31003st1_G1_RTP31003_210430 (assembly GCF_040920905.1). Classification (NCBI taxonomy): domain Bacteria; kingdom Pseudomonadati; phylum Bacteroidota; class Bacteroidia; order Bacteroidales; family Odoribacteraceae; genus Butyricimonas; species Butyricimonas sp. RTP31003st1_G1_RTP31003_210430. Next base: position 184,718 of record NZ_JBCOSQ010000001.1, read on the forward strand.
TGACCCAAGGGGAAGCGTTGCCCGGTTCTCCTCGTAACCTCTCCGTGGGTTATAGCCAAGCCTTTATCGATACAGAGGAGAACAAAATGGTGAACGCCAATACCGTCTGTATCACCACGGAATCGGATAAACTTATTTGCCTTCGTACCGTGGATATGCTGAAAGCATTTG
>NZ_JBCOSQ010000002.1:0-160713 GCF_040920905.1 Butyricimonas sp. RTP31003st1_G1_RTP31003_210430
ATCCTCAGGAATGTATTATGTCTACGAGGAGGGGAACAGTGTCGACGCTATTTACGCTGTTCCAACTGTAGGTGTAGATCCAAGTACGGGGCAGTTGGTTTATCTGTATAAGGACGGGACACAAAGTTACAAGTACGATGTTTCACAGCGTGTGGTTTGTGGAGATCGTATGCCGAAACTGGATGGACGTTTAAATACTTCTTTCTCTTGGCGAGGGTTCTCCGTGTATGCGGGTTTCACGATTCGTACGGGAGGACAACAGTATAATCAAACTTATGCAAATAAAATTGAGAACGTGAATTTAGCTTTTAACGTGGACCGTCGGGTGAGCAGTGAGCGTTGGATGAATCCGGGGGATGAGGCGATTTTTTCAGGGTTGGATTACAAGAATTATTATATGACGGATCGTTACATACAGGATGAAAGTACTTTTGAGTGTAACAATATAAGCGTGACTTATGATTTCCGTCAAAAATGGGTTCAACAAGCAGGTTTTTCCCGTTTAGCATTGACTGCAAGTATCGGTAATGTTTTCCATTGGTCGACAATAAAGCAAGAGAGAGGAACCAGTTATCCTTTTGCGATTCAACCCTCATTCGGAATTTCATGTTCATTTTAATAAGAATTTGTTATGAAAAAAGTGATACTAAGTTTAGGTGTATGTTTTTTCTTTTTGACTTCTTGTGATAAGTGGTTGACAATACGTCCGGAAAACGAGATCGAAAAAACAAAATTGTACGAGACAGAAGAGGGATTCTGGCAAGCATTAAATGGCTTGTATTCTATTATGGGCTCAAATTATGGCCCTACGGGGCATTTACAATGTTCAGATGTTGAGTTCTTGGCAAGTATATGGATTGCTAGTTCCGAGAGTGTCGAGCAACGTTTGATTGATCATCAATATAAGGATGCTGATGCGGATTCTCGTCTAGCTGATGTGTTCTTGAATCAATATAATATGATTGCTCATGCTAATACTATTCTGGAATACTTAAAACAGCAGGATTTCCTTCCGGAAAGATCGTATAATATAATCAAAGGAGAGGCTTTGGGGATGCGGGCTATGCTCCATTTTGATTTGATACGTTTGTGGGGACCTATGCCGAATAATGTTGATGCTAGTTACCGGTATTTGCCTTACGTACAACAGGTATCTAAAAAGGTAAATACTTATGATACATATGGGGAGTACATGGAGAAATTGCAGGCAGATTTGGATTCGGCTGAGTTTTTGTTGGGCAAGTATGAGCCTTTATTGACTCATACTTGTAATGAGCTGAATAAGAATGGAGGAGATGATTATGATCGTTTAGAGTATTATTGGCGTCAGAATCATTTTAATTACTATGCCGTGTGGGGATTAAAAGCCAGAATTGCGCTTTGGATGGGAGATAAAGAACGTGCATTGACATACGCGCAAATGGTGAAGGAAACTCTAAATGCGGATGGAAGTGTCAAATTTCGATTGGGAACTGCAAATGATATAAATATCACAAGTACTGATGAGGCGGTAAACACGTTGAAAGCTGAGTGTTTATTTGGATATTACTTGTCATATTATAATTGGCAACAAGAGTTTAACGATAATACTGCTGATTTTAAAACACCAATCTCTAATATAGAGGGGTTATTTGATGATAAAAATGATTTTAGGTATACCTTATGTTGGAAAGTTGATCCGGATGTTTTTACGGGTGAGCCACAAAATGTTACGACTTATAAGTATAAAGCTTATAACAATAATTGGATACCTCAGATTCGTTTGGCAGAGATGTACTTGATCATGATAGAGTGTGCGCCCTTGGATGTTGCTAATGTTTTGTATAAAGAATTTTGCAATTCCCGGGGTATGGGGTATAAGGAATTGACGGAAGGGAGTCGTATGGATATATTGCAGAGAGAATATTATAAAGAGTTTATCGGGGAAGGACAGGTGTTTTACATGAGTAAACGTCTCGGAGTGGAGAGAATGTTGTGGGGAAATCAGAAATGTGCAGAGGCCCAGTATGTTTTACCAATTCCTAGAAGAGAGTCTGAAATTATATAAATTGTAGACCGTTATGAGAAATATATTATTAAGTCTTTTCGTTTGTTGTATGTTTATTGCTTGTGAGGAGGAAAAACTAGAACCTTACACGGGAAATGATACAGTTCAATTTTATACCACGAATTTTGATGAGGACATTGTGGTCGAATATTCATGGGGTATGGCTCTTGATCCGAATGCAGAGTATGATACATGCTGGATTCCGGTACAGACTATGGGACGTGCTAAAAACTATGACCGTTATTTGAAACTTGTTCAGGAAAAAGCCGTGGGTTGGGATTATGTCTATGACCACGTGGGGAATATCGTGGATTCGCTTTCTTACGAGATTCCTAATCAAGCCGTGGAGGGAAAACACTATGTTGCGTTTGATGACCCGGGGTTACGCGAATTGTTAAAGATTCCCGCAAATGCATTTCGTGTGGATGTCCCCGTGGTGATGCGGAAAGATCCGGAAATGACGGAGAAATTAACTTTGTTGATTCGGTTGGTGGATACGGAAACGGTGAAAGTGGGTGATCCCCAATTTACCAAATGCCAGATAACCATAGAATAGTAATTCGGTAAAATTAAGATTATGAAAAAAGGTATATTTTTGTTGTTATCCATGATAGCTATGTTCTATGCATGTGATTATGCTGGTGATATAAAAGATTATAAGGAAGATTTGGCAGAAGGGGGACCGGTGAATACGATTCTAGTGAGTCCCAGTGCTTTCACGTTATATGTAGATAGTGAATTCCCATCTATGTCTTATGTGAGTGTTCCGACTAATACGGTAGATTCTGTTGTCGTGTGGAGTTCTGATACTCCGGAGGTGTTAGATGTAGATCCGGAAACCGGAGAGCTGAAATGGGGAACCGTGAGAAATTGTGAAGTGGTAATTTCTGCAACAAGTGCGACAAGGAAAGATGTGAAAGGAGAATGTCGGATTACGGTAAGAAATACCATGGGAGTCTATAAGTATTTGGATTTAAGAGCGGAGTTGGGATTATTTGTGATTGATCGAAATATGGGTGCAACGATGGCTTTTGATAAGACCGTAACAAATAATATGGCGGCTGGACTTAAGGGAAATTATTATCATTGGGGGAATAATACTCCGGTTGCCAATAAGGAATTCGGAGGAGATGATGGACGTGGAGGTTACTACACGTATCCCAATGGGCAGACTCTTTTGGGAGGATATCCGGAATTTGATCCGTCATGGAATGCCGAGGGAGAACATTTTTCGGATTGGAGTCAGGGGGGAGAAACTCCTTGCCCTGGTGGGTGGCGTTTACCGACAAAAGAAGAGTGTGAGAAAATAATTTATATGACCAATGTTGCTAATTTTAATACTCAACAAGAAAAAACGGCTGCGAGAGCTTTACGTGAAAAGTTGGGAGTTGCGATGTCTGGTTATCAACAAATACCTGGGGGAAACTGGCAGTGGCAACATGGTATGTTATGGACTTCAACATGGAATCCTGAGACTAAAAAAGTTTGGGTTTTGCAGGCTACCAATTCCGGGGATTGGAAGGATGATCCTTGGGAGATGAAAGAGATGGAATTGAAGGGGATTGCGATAGCCGTTCGTTGTGTACGGGATGGAAATGTTGAGGACGTGGAATAGCATTAAATAGAAAGTTATGAAGAGATTTTGTTATATATTTTTAAGTTTATGGGTATTTGCGTCATGTTCAAATGATGACGTGGAATCCTCGGACGTGACTTTAGAGGTAAGGGATTACGTGGAGGAGACCATTTACAATTTTAAGGAAGATCAAGCTGTTTATTTGTGGGCAACCAAAAGTTGGGCAGATAAAGGGGTATCTAAAGTCGAGTACGTGGTAGATGCGAGTGTGTTGGATAATTATAATCAAGAACACGGGACAACGTTAAAACTTTTGCCGGAATCTTGTTATCATGCGGAACAAACTGTGTTTGAGGTAACGGATGAGATGAAATATGCCAAGTTCAAAGTGATGTGTTCTCCGGATAAGATTGTGGAATTGGGAACATATGGAAAAATAGAGTACGCATTACCTTATCGTATCTATGTTAATGGGCAGGCTGCAGAGGATCGTTACGGGACTGTGATTGTTGCTTTTAATGTGTTGCAGCCCTTGGCTTTGATTGAAGCCGGAATTGATTCCGTGTATTTTCATCATGAAGACGAGTTAAGCTTGGATTTCTCATGTTCCTTGAATTTTGATAATCGTTTGACTATACCGGTGAACTTTTTTGCTGATGCTACTCTTGTGAGCGATTTTAATGCTGAGTACGGTGCGGATTATGAGGCTGTGCCTTCCGAGGCTGTTACCTGGGAGACAAGTCAGGTCAGTTTTGAAAGAAAAGAGACGGAGAAAAAAGTGTTGTTTAACGTGAAGGGGGATATGATTCCGGTAGGTGTTTCTCTATTGCCAATAAGGATGGATGTAGATAGTCAGGGTGTTAGTGTTGATCCTCTGAGTGATCGAAAATATTTCTTGTTTTTTAATGATATGATAGCTCAAAGTAACTGGGAAGCATCAGTATCCAAGACGTGGAAAGGAAGTGGGGATATTTTAATTGATGGTTCTTTGGGAGACAATTGGATGGCGGCAGGTGAGGCATCAGAGTTTTGGGTGATATTATCGCTTAAAGATGAAAATAAAGTGGCTAACTTTACAGGTGTGGAAATGTATGTTCAAGATTATGACCCCAATAAGGTGGGACAAAAAAAAGCAGAGATTTATGTCAGCATGGATAAGGAGGAATGGGAACTAGCCGGGACTTATAATTTTAAAACTGAGGGAGGAAAACCTAATCTTGACGCTCAACGAGTATATTTTCCGAAGATTACAGGAAAGCATATCAAAATAAATATAGCGGAATGGGAGAATTCTCCATATATCGGTTTTAGAGAGGTTGCGGCAATGGGAGAAATAAAAGATAAGTAGTATTGTAACTGACAAGGGAGATTATCTCCCTTGTCATCTAAAAGTAAAAAAATGCGTTTGTTTTTTGTGTTTTTAAGTGTATGGATATGTGGTTCCACGTACGCACAAGATCGTTCTATTCGATTGGAAAAAGCGGATTGGCAGCGAGTTATAGCGAAAGCGAAAGAAGAGAATAAATTACTTTTTATCGATTGCAATGCCGTATGGTGTAACCCGTGTAAGGCTTTGGTGAAAGACGTGTTCAGCAGGAATGTTGTTGCAGACTTTTATAACGAGAACTTCGTGAGCGTTTCCTATGATATAGAGAGAGATAAGTCTCCGGAGTTTTTGGATATGCCTAAAATCTCATCTATTCCCTTGTTGTTATTCGTGAATCCTTCAACTTTGAAAATCGTGCATGGATTTTTGGGGGGAATTGATGAATCGGGGATGTTGGAGCTTGGACGGGAAGCTTTGGATGGTAAACGGAATTTGGCGGGAATGCGGGAACGTTATCAGGCGGGAGAGCGAGGGGAGGCTTTGCTTATTCCTTATCTGAGAGTGTTAAAATCTTTGTATTACGGAGAATATAGTGAGGTATTAGCCGGATATTTTAAAGATATGACAGTGGAACGTTTAGCTATACCGGAAAATTGGAGTTTATTTGAAAAAGAGGGGAATGATGCTTTGATGCCAGTTTTTCAATTAGCTTGGCATGGACGGGAGCAGATAGCCACTAAAATAGGTGATGAACGAGTAAAAAGTAAATTAGAAGAAGTTTTGACTTGGCAGGTCAAAGACAACGTGGGGAGGGTTGACCGGGGAAGATCGGAAAAGAATTACCAAAAATTAGTTGCTTTCAGAGACTGCATCAATTCTATGGATTGGAAGGAGAGGGATTTCAGTTTGTTCGTGTTAAACATGGCAGAGATGGCCTATCAAGGTGATTATGATGATGTTTTAAAATATTTGAAACGTTTTATTAAGAAATACGGTGTCGGTGATGAGAAGGTCGGAGAATACGTGTATATCTTTTGCGAGAAGTTAAAGGAGAATGGAAGTCCGGAACAAATCCTGTCCGGAATAGAGAAACTTGATCGGGTTGTAGAGAGTCAAAAAGATGCAGGAATCCGTTCCCGGTTGATGTATCTGAAACGAGATATGTTGAGGGCTGCCGGATATGAGAAAGAGGCGATGCGAGTAGATACTTTAGCGACTAAAATATTGAATCCGCATTTCTATGATAGGAAATAAAATGTTATAAGAGTGTTGAGATAAGGGATATTCATGTGTTTGTGTTTTATATTGTTTGGGAAAGTCGTTCGTTTTCGAACGACTTTCATATTTTGATGTATTTCACAGCAATAAAACTGGGGATGGTACAAAGCATGATCCAGAGAAAGAAGTGTTGGTAGCCGATCAGTTCTTGGATATAGCCGGAGATCATGCCGGGGAGCATCATGCCGAGGGCCATGAATCCGGTGCAGATGGCGTAATGAGCGGTTTGCTGCGGACCTTTGCTGAAGAGCATCATGAAGTAGGTGAGGGCCGTGAAACCGAACCCGTAACCGAATTGTTCGATGGCGACGGCGGAGGAGATTAGCCAGATGTTGGAAGGGTGGACGAATGCCAGATAAACGTACACGATATTAGGCAGGTTCATGGCGGCGGTCATCCACCAGATCCAGTGTTTTAGGCCATTCTTGGCCATGAAGATACCGCCTAGGATTCCGCCTATCGTGAGGGCGATAAGGCCAACGACTCCATAGATGGTGCCGACTTGCATGGTGTTTAGTCCCAAGCCACCGACTTCGGGATTGTCCAGTAAGAAAGGGGAAGCGATTTTTACAAGTTGTGATTCTGCAAAACGGAAGAGCAGAATAAAGGCTAAGGCTGCAATGATTCCTTTCTTTTGGAAGAAGGTAATAAAGGTTTGGAAAAAGGCATTCAGCGGGTTACCGTTTTTCATGGGAATATCATTTTCCGGTTTGGGGAGGATGAATTGGTGGTAGAGGAAGAGAAGTACGAATAGGATTGCTAATAGATAGAAGGTGACTGACCATGCCCTGGGAACGGCAATCTCTTCCGGGAGCGTGGAGGAATAGGTCTTTTCAAGCCAACCGGCAAACATGACAATCAATCCTTGTCCGGTGAGCATGGCGAGGCGGTAAGCCGTGTTACGGATACCGACGAAGAAGGCTTGTTTCTTGGTGTCGAGTCCCAGCATATAGAACCCGTCTGCTGCGATGTCGTGGGTGGCAGAACTGAAAGCTAATAACCACATGAATGCTAACGAGTAGCGGAAGGCATGAGGTCCGGGAAGAGTCAGTGCTATTCCGGCTAATCCTCCACCGATCACTAATTGCATGGTGATCACCCACCAGCGTTTGGTCTTCACGATGTCTACCAGCGGACTCCATAGGGGTTTAATCACCCAGGGTAAATAAAGCCAGCTCGTGTAGAGGGCTATGTCCGTGTTGTTTATTCCCAACCGTTTGAACATGATAACGGCAAGTGTCATGACAACGACATAGGGTAGACCTTGTGCGAAATATAGAGTGGGGATCCAGGACCAGGCCGATTTAGTGATTTTAGATTTCATGATTTATGATTTTAGATTTTGAACTCCCTCCCCCCTTCGGGGTACTCCCTCTATAAACAGAGGGAGAGTTGAGTTGCTCGCCGTTTTTCGTTAAGACTTGCCAGCTCCTCCTCTGTTTATAGAGGAGGTGGCAGCAAAGCTGACGGAGGAGTTTGCATTTTTAATAGTTTCAAGTTGGGTGCCGGGGAAATAGTGCGAGAGGATTTGCTTGTAATCATAGCCTTTGGCACTCATGACGGCAGCTCCGATTTGGCAGAGACCGACTCCGTGTCCCCATCCCGCACCTTTCAAGGTGAAACGGGTAATAGCTCCGGAGGTATCTTTCTCTGTTTCCACGATGAAGGCCGAGCTATACAGGTGGGATTGGGAGAAAGCTTTGCGAATGACAAGTTCTTTCCCGATAATCATGTCTCGTTTTGAACCTTGGATGCGGAGACGGGTGATGCGCCCGGAGACACCTCTTTCCACGGGTTCTATGGATTGAATGTCCCCGAAGTCTATCCCGATACGGGATGTTATTAATGCAGATAGTTCCGGGGGAGTGTAGGATACTTGCCAGCGGAAAAAGTCCTGAGTTTCCTGATCATAGTCGTTGAGAACGTTGGACAGGATAGCCTTGTCCCGGGTATTGCAGAATACATCCGGGGTGGAGAGAATCCATTTTCGGGCGTTCTCTTCTTGGGATAAGTCGGGAGTTGAAGACTGGGTATCGCTATCAATCACTTTTGTAAGATAGGGATGATTCACGGGTTCCCAGGTGTTTTCAAAATACTCGGTTACTCCCCCGCAGCATTTGGAGAACCGGGCATCGCAGATCTCTCCGTCATACACAAGGACCTCCCCCCGGGTGGCCTCAATGGCTTGTTGGACAAATGGCGTGTAGGCTTTGCTAATACCTTGGTAGCGTTGACAATGATCGTCTGCGCACACGTCGAAATGCTCGTGGTCTTCCCGGTCATACCACCGGATATATTGTTGTTCATCCTGTATGCAGGACTGGTAAGTGTCGGTTAGTTTCTCGCTCTTTATTTTTTGTGCGATCAGCCAACTGCGGGAAATGATCGCGTGGGCTTTCAGGAGTTCCAAAGATGAGGTGGCACTCATTTCGGAAGAGATCACGCTTAGTAAATAATCTTCTAGGGGTAATATGTTGATTGCTGTCAGATGTTTTCCCTCGTCCATGATTTTCAATGTACCTTTGAACTTCTGGTCTTCCGTGCGTTGCCAGTGAAAATTGATCCCGATCATGACATTTAACAAATCGAAGTTTGCCGTTTCATCGTTCTCCGGTGTAAGGGTGAAGTGATCCGGTACGATCTGTGTTCCTGAAGGTGAATGTAGAATCAAGTCCTTTCCTTCTTTGGAAATGGTATATTCTCCGGAATATTTTTGATCCTTGTTCCAGTAGGTTCCGTTCAAACGGAAGGTGATGGCAGGAGCGAAAAGGATGCCAATGGAAAGAGTGATCGCCTGCGGCGAATTACAAGTTGATCGATTACAAGTTACAGGTTCTTTCATCTTCATAAATCGTAAATCATAAATCGTAAATTCTCAAACTGTTCGTCGGTAAGGGTTAGCTGGGAAAAAAGTTCTTCCAGCAAGGGAGCGTTCAGACGGTTGAAATCTTTTTCCCGGGGTGAGATGATCAGACCGGCAAAGTCTACACAGCCGGGACTGAACAGTATGTTTTCATCTCCTTCCGCGAAGAATTGCCACGGGCGGTGTTGACGACGGGGAAACATGACTACCCACCATTCGTTGTTTTCGTACCAGGCAAAGAGGTTTATCATGGGTTCTGGGTCGTTCGGGGTGATTTGGCCCACGAGTGACACTAATTGCTCGAAAATATCCATTAGTTGCTCCCGGTTGTTTGAATGAAGTATGATATTCTTGCGGAGGTAGTGATGAATACTTTCGATTGTGGTTTCCCGTGATTCGGAAGTCCACAAGATTTCTTTCGGGCAGGAGTTTACATCGGTTTCCAGGGGCATGATGTGACGGGGTACCAGTTGGAAATGAAAATGATCCGGGGCGGAGGCTCCGCTACGGGGACCATTATAAAAGATCGTGTACTCCGGATAAGTTTGTGCAATGGCCAGCATATCTTGGAAATGTCCCTTGATGAGCTGGGGAATGTGTTGCTTGGCCGGAACCGTGTAATGGCGATCGAATATTGGATAAGGGTTTACCCGTATATCCAGTGTGGGGTTATAATCGAAACTAGTTTGTTCCGGCGGAATGTTTCCTTTACACAAGAAACAGGCTCTTGCCTTGATTGATTGCTCGTCTATTTTAGCCACGGCCGATTGAATCCGGTCCGGGTTGTACTGGATGCGAATCTGGAACCCATCGAAATCAATCGTACGATAAATGACATTCCGCAAGCGTTCGTAATTATTCCGGGCCAAGGGCCAGGAGGCTAGTTGTGATTTCGTAAATTCGTCGAAAAACATGATAAGGAATTAATTTTTGATTTAAGATTGTTCTTCATTTTCAATTCTCTGTTGCCTTGCCAATATTTCAATCATACGTATTTTATCTTTATAGTAATTATTCGCATTTACACGTTGGATGTTCAAGTCCGCGTCGGAATTACCTTCCCAGCGACGACATAAATATAGCGGTTCATAAATACGTTCGATCCGGTATTCACGGGAGATTGCGAGTGCCGTGGCATAATCCTCCCCGTAACTGACGTTCGGGATTCTGATTTGCCGGAGTAATGGCGTGTAAAATGCTCGGGGCGCCCCCAGCCCGTTAATACGTAAGGCGTTGTTACGCCCGTTGTCCGGCGTCCATTCCTTGTGGTCAATGATGCCGGGAGGTATTTCTTCCAGCTTGAAATTAACCATCTTGTAACTACCGATAATCATGGCACATTGATGTTTGTGGAACGTGTCGACAATGCGTTGGAGAACGTGTCGACTGATGTACAAATCATCACTATCCAACTGGATGGCGAATCGTCCACAATGTTCGCTCATGATGGCATGTGTCCAGCATCCCCCGATGCCGAGGTCGGTGCGAGGGGGAATGATATGGATTATTTGCGAGTGCTTTTGGGCCATCTTTTTAACAATAGCGGTCGTGTCGTCGGTGGAATGATTGTCGATAACGAGAATATTATACTTGAAATTGGTCTGTTGTGAAAAGACGGATCGTATCGCTTCCGCGATGGTCTTTTCCCGGTTGCGGACGGGAATAATAACCGAGACTTCAGTTTCAAAATGCTCGTCTTGGAACGGGACGGTTTTGAATACAGGAGGCAAGTAGGCGCCTATGGCCTTCAAGTGAGCCGTGAAAGCCTGTTCCATTTCAGTTTGTACTTCCCGGTTACGAGGGTTCACGTAATCAAATTGCTTTTCACCGGAACGTCGGGGATCGTGTTCCTTTTCCGAGTACAGGAATTCGGGAATCCGGAAAATCAATCCTTCCCGGGAAAGACGCAGGCGTAGATCGTAGAGTGCGGCAAAATTGTACTCCGAGTCCATTTCGCTGATCACTTTTTTTAAAACGTCTGTTCTGAATAAAAGTATCGATCCGAAATCAAAATCATCCCTGACACTCCCCAATTGATAGTCAATAGTCGGGTGTGCCGTTTGCGAACCATCTTGTTCCGTGTAATAATCCGAGTAAAGCATGACGGCTCCCGTGGCTTGTGCTACCTGAAGAAAACGTTTTTGTGCGTGTTCTCCTAATCGTGGAGTCGGGTATTTCGTGTAGAAAAAGACATAAGGTGAATCTATCGTGGTAACGATTTCCCGTAACGTGGCCGTTTGTTCAAAATGCACGTAGGTCTCTGTTTGTTCGTCCCTTTTTAGCCGGGAAACGGTACAAGAAATAATAGACATAAATTACAAATTTAAGGTTTAAGCCAAAGATATATCTTTTTGTAGAAAGTGCATGAATTTTGGCGTATTTTAAGTGAAAATAAATATCTTTGCGAAGTTACAAATAGAAGATGTTGGAGTTTTTTATAAAGCTATATAGGAATCTTAGGTACACGGGGGTGTTACTTGTTTTGTTGTTCGTTTCCTGGACAACAAAAGGAGGGACCGGTGAGCCCGATTCCCGGATATTAATTATCAGTTCCTACAACCCGGAAACTTCCCAGACGGCTAGGAATATATCGGATTTTATAGAAGAATATGGCCTACTTGGTGGAAAATTTTCGATTGACATAGAGAATATGAATTGTAAAAGTTTCTCCGAGGCTTGTACATGGGAAGGGCGGATGAAAGAATTACTGGATAAGAATATCGAAAAGGGTTTACCGAAGCTCATTATTCTGTTGGGGCAGGAGGCATGGACGGCTTATTGGTCTCAGGATTCACTGATTACCCGGGATGTCCCGATCATGGGAGGGATGGTGAGTCGGAATGCAGTCTTGTTACCGGAGGAGGGTACCGATTTGGAGAACTGGGAGGCGGAGAGTGTGGACGTGATGAGTGATAATATTCGGGAATTAGAGGTTTTTGGCTTTGCTTACGAGTATGACGTGGTAGCGAATCTTCGGTTAATTCTGGATTTTTACCCGGAAACCAAGCATATCGCTTTTATCACGGATAATAGTTACGGGGGAGTCTCTCTGCAGGCTTTGGTGAAGAAGAAGATGAAAGAGAAATTCCCAGAGCTGGATTTGATTCTTTTGGATGGCCGGAAACACACGATTTATTCGATCAGTGATGCTATTGCCCGGTTACCGGAGAAAACGGTTATCTTGTTGGGGACGTGGCGAGTAGATAAAAATGATGGTTATTTTATGCGGAATGCTACGTATTCGATGATGATGGCGAATCCTAAAATTCCGGCTTTCACGATTACTTCTATCGGGATGGGGCATTGGGCTGTCGGGGGATGTGTACCGAAGTACCGGACTGTCGGAAAAGATATGGCCAAACAAGCTTTGGCGTTAGAGAGACAACATGATTCGACCGTGCTGGCGGGTATGCAGGTCATTCCGAACGAGTATTGTTTTGATTATACCAAGTTATGTTCAGAGGGATTCTTGAATAAAGCGGAGGTCGAGAATGCTGTTCTTTACAACAAGAAGTTGTCCTATTTCGAGGAATATAAATACCAGATTATAGGGGTTGTTTCGGCTTTTTTAGTTCTACTGTTCGGTTTTTTCCTAGCCTTATATTTCTATTTTAGAACCAAACGTTTTAAAGATGCCTTGTGGCAGGCCCAGAAAGATAATATCTTAATACTGAATAATGTTAATTCCGGGATCAAGTTTATTCATCCGGATTTCACGATAAAATGGCATAACGGGATTGATTATGATGTCGATCCGGAAAAAATTAAAAGTTCCAAGGGCCAAGTTTGTTATAAGGTTTTGAGAGGACTGGATGAACCTTGTTCTTTCTGTCCGGCGGTAATGGCCATGAAAACGGGAAAAGTGGCTGATGTTGTTGTGAAACATGGGAATTATTACGTGTATATGTTGGCGAATCCTGTTTTTGATGATGATAATAATTTGTTGGGTGTCGTGGTGCGTATGGAGGATATGACCAAGCAAAAGCAAGCGGAGCTAGAGTTACGGAAGGCAAAGGAAAAGGCAGAGGAGTCTGATCGGTTGAAGTCTGCATTTTTGGCTAACATGAGTCACGAGATTCGTACCCCGTTGAATGCTATCGTGGGATTTTCCGGGGTTCTGACTTCGGACGATTGTGATGCGGAAAGCCGTCATGAGTACGTGGCTATCATCCAAAAAAATTCAGATTTATTACTTCGCTTGATCAATGATATTCTGGATATATCCCGTTTGGAGACGGGACGATTGAAGTTGTCTTACGAGGAGGTTGAGATCGTTTCTTTGTGCCAGAGCGTGTTGGCGACAACTAGTTACGGGAAACGGGATGTGGTGGAGTACGTGTTCCGGACACCCTGTGAAGAATTTATACTGGAGACAGACGTGCAACGTTTGCAACAGATATTGATTAATTTGTTGTCGAATGCCAATAAGTTCACAGAACAGGGGAGTATCACGCTGGGAATCGAGATCAATGAAGAGCAGGATTGTGTTTATTTTAGCGTGACCGATACGGGACGGGGAATTCCGGAGGATAAACAGAAGAAGGTGTTCGAACGTTTCGAGAAACTGGATGAATACGTGCAGGGTACCGGTTTGGGATTGGCCATATGTAAGTTGACGATCACGATGATGGGCGGAGACATTTGGGTGGATGGGGATTATAAAGAGGGGGCCCGTTTTGTGGTTTGCCACCCGTTGCACTTGGACCCGCTTTCTGAAGAATAATTCGCTTTATAATAGTACTTTTCTAGTTGTTCAATTGTCTTTTATTTGATATTGTTTGTGGAATTAATAAAAGACGTATGAAACAGAATTTTTTCTTAATCTTTTGTTTGGCCTTATTAGCCGGATGTGATATAAATAAAGGTTTCACGATTGATGGTGTTGTCCCGGATGTGGAAAATGGCAGAACGATTTACTTGGTGGCTTTAGCCATGAATAGCCAGTGGGACACGCTGGGGATGAGTGTTGTCGAGAACGGGAAATTCAAAATCGAGGGAAAGATCCCCGAACCCCGGATAGCCCAGATACGGGGAATCGGGAAACGACAATCTATCCCGTTATTTTTGGAGAATGTCCCGTTTCTGGTTAAGGTTTCCGGAGAACGTCCCGTTGTGACAGGAGGAGAACTTCAAAGAATCAGTAACGAGTTTAATGATGTGAAAGCTGAAATATACAAGGATATGCCGGAGATGGAGAAGGCTTTCCGAGAAGCTCGTGAGCAAAAAGATTGGAGCCGATGTGAACAGCTTATTAAAGAAGAGGAACGGTTAGATTCCATCTATAATGAGACTGAACGACAAATCCTGGCAGAACGGGGTAACACGTTGGTGGCTGTTTACCTCGTCTCCCGGCATCACCCGAAAATGCGTTTCGAGCGTTTGAAACCGATGTACGATCGTTTAAGCGAGGAGATGAAGAGTAGTCCTTACGGGCAAGTGATCACGCAACGTTACCGGGATGCTAAAATTACCGCAGTAGGAGAGATAGCTCCTGATTTCACTTTGTTAACACCAGAAGGAGATTCTTTGTCTTTGTATTCTGTGAAAGCAAAAGTGAAAGTGCTGGATTTCTGGGCGTCTTGGTGTGGCCCTTGTCGTGCGGAAAATCCCAATGTGGTGGCCCTGTATCAGAAGTATAAAGACAAGGGATTGGAGATTCTAAGCGTGTCTTTAGATTCAAAACGGGAACCTTGGGTCAAAGCGATCCGGGAGGATGGTTTGACATGGAAGCACGTGTCGGATTTGCAAGGGTGGAAATGTTCAGCAGCACAACGTTATAAAATAAGTGCAGTACCTTCCATTTTCGTGTTGGATAGTGATAACCGGATTGTGGGGAGTTTTTTACGCGGAAAACAACTGGAACAGATGCTGGACAGCCTGATGATAGAATGATATAATTAAAGTTTTAGTGTAAATAATAATTTATTATTTATTGATTATTAGATAAAAAGTTTGTGCAATGTTTTGACTGTGTCTGAAAATGGGTTATATTTGATCATCATGAACGTGTGCATAGGGAGATATTAGATGCAATCGGATAAATCAGATATAGATATTATTGAAGGGATGCGTGAAGGTAAGGTTTCTGCATTTCGGGATTTGTATACCCGCTATTCTAATCTGATTTATCGGAACATCTTGGTGCGTGTAAATTCGTCTTTTGATGCGGACGATATTTTTCAGGATTTTTTTATTCAGGTATGGGAGAAAAGAGAGTCGCTGGAAATAACTTCGTCCGTAAAAAATTATCTACTAGTCTGGTTGAGAAACCATATCTTAAATTCGATCAAGAAAGAACAGATTCGGGATCGTTATCACGAGATGTCCGGGGAAGGTAAGAGCGAGGCCGATGATTATACTTGGGTTGAGATCGTGGCGGCGGATCTGGATGACAAGATCAAACATATCGTTCGTAAATTCCCTCCCCGATTAAGGTCCGTGTATATGTTGAGTCGAGAACAACATTTGTCGGTGAAAGAGATTGCCGATAAATTATTCGTGTCGGAACAAACGGTTAAAAATCAATTGACTGATATATTGAAAAGACTGCGGAAAGAAATTAGTCGAGAAAATTTTTGTTTATAGAATAGTACTACTTGATGTATGGAGTTGTCCTATTTATGACAGCTCGGAATAAATAAAGGGACTCCAGGCTTTTTTATGTAGTGTTTGTGGTGACTCTCGTCGGTGACTCGTCGGTATCTTGATTGTATATCAGGGTAAAGTCAGGGTAAAATGAACGCCGTGTTTCGGTGACTTATCGATGACTTATCGGTAACTTATCGAAGAGTTATAGGTGAGACGTAGGTGTAAGTGTCATGGAATACAGTCGGATAACCGATGAAAAACACGATATTTCTCCGAAAGGGATTAAGGTTTGATAACAATTATGTTGTGAAGTGTGAAAGTGAACGGGAATTAATGTAAAGTGAAACGATATGGGAGTAGATGAAATATACGATTTATTGAAGAAGTACCGGGAGAACACGTGTACACCGGAGGAACGAGAACGGATCGTGCGTTGGTATCGACAACAGGATGACGAGGTGGAGCAGTTACCCGAGATTCCCCGGAAGAAATTGGAACAGCTGTGGTATTCAATCGAGCGTAAAATGCGGGGACGGGAGAGAAGCTTGTTTTTTAGTTATGCAGCCATGCTGATCATCATGTTTTCCGTGGGGGGAGGTATTTTTTATCTGGCCAAAGAGAAGAGGGGGAATCATCCGGTGGAAACCGTTCATCAGGATTTGTTACCAGCAAAGGGTGTCGTGATGTTACAATTGAGTGACGGGCGAAGTATTCCGTTAACGGGAACGGCGATTATCAAGGAACGGGGAGGGCAGGTTATTGAAAATGATTCCGCAAAGGTGCTGGATTATACCGGTGTCCGGGAAAAAGAAGTTGAACCCGTGTATAATAAGATCACGGTACCAACCGGGGGCGAGTATTTGGTGCTTTTGTCCGACGGTTCCCGGGTTCGGTTAAATTCTTGTTCATCGCTAAGATACCCGGTCGTTTTCACGGGAGAAAATCGAACGGTGGAATTGGAGGGGGAGGCGTATTTTGAGGTAGAAAAATCCGTTCATCCTTTTTTCGTGAAAACATCCAACGTGAATGTCCGGGTAACAGGAACTACCTTTAATGTTTCTGATTATGCGGATGATAGCCGGGTAACGACAACTTTGGTCGAGGGGCAGGTAGTGGTGAACAAGCGTGATCAGGAGGAAACCTATGTCTTGGAACCGGGATTGACCTTTAAATATAAAAAGGATAATGGAAAGATTAAAATCAAGGCGGAGGACCCGGAGTTGTACGTGTCATGGATGCGGGGAAAGTTCAAGTTTGAAAATATGCGGCTGGAGGACATCGTGTGCAAGTTGAATCGTTGGTATGATTGTAACGTGGAATATGCGGACGATACGTTGCGGGACTTGCGATTCAGCGGGGCCGCGGAGAAAGACCGTCCGGCAAGTTACTTGCTGGAAATGATCGAGACGGTGACAGATGTGAAATTTGACGTGTCGGGAAAAAAGATAAGAATATCACGTAAATAAAAAACAGGGAGCTCTCACCCTCCCCGTTTTCAATTGACAAATACCATTCACGAAATGAATCAACACTATTTTTCGTGAGTGATTTATAAACTGTAATAACAAAGGTATGAAAAAAAAATGGATGTGTAAAATTTTAAGGTACATGCGAAATCTTTTTTTGCTATTATTGATTTCCGCCTCTAGCATTTGGGCAAGAGATGGTTATTCCCAAAAATCTCAAGAGATTTTTAGCGTGAAGAGCGGGACGATCGAGTCTATTTTCAGACAGATCAAAAAACAGAGTGGTTACGAGTTTTTTTACAACACGGCGGTGCTGGATGTAAAGGAAAACGTATCGTTGGCCACTCCGAACGGGACGTTGGAGGATATTTTGAGACAGGTGCTGGGGAATAAATACAGTTATTCGATCCGGGATAATTATATCCTGATTTCGGGAAAGAAACATGTTTTGCCGGATGAGGTGAAGAAAATCGTTATAAAAGGTCTTGTGAAAGATAGAAAGGGGGAATCTTTACCGGGCGTATCCGTGCTGTTGAAAGGGACGACGGTGGGCGTGGCGACAGATGTGAAAGGAGAATTCATGTTGACGATTCCCGCGCAGGACACGATCGTGTTACGATTCACGTTTATCGGGATGAAGACGAAAGACGTGGTTTACCGGGCGCAGGAGAAACCGATCGTCGTCGTGCTGGAAGAGAGCGCTACGGAAGTCGAGGAAGTGATCGTGACCGGGTACCAGGAGATTAAGAAGGAACGGATGACAGGTTCCGTGGAAGTCGTGACTTCAAAGGATATTGCGAATAAAGGGTATACCAGCGTGGAGGACGTGTTGAAGGGACAGATGGCCGGAGTGGCCGTCATGAACTTGTCGGGAAGGCCGGGAGCCCAGGCTCGAATCCGGATTCGGGGTATCAATTCCTTGACCGGGGACACGAATCCGATCTGGATCGTGGACGGGATGCCGCTTACGGGAAACGTGCCGGAGGTGAGTATGGGAGGAACGGAGTTTGAAGAGACGGTGCTGACGAGCGGTATCGGTAACATTCCCCCGGATGATATTGAAAGTATCACGGTACTGAAGGATGCGGCGGCCACGGCGATTTATGGTTCCCGTGCGGCAAACGGTGTGATCGTGGTAACCACGAAACGGGGAACGGTTGGACGTTCATACATTAATGTTCAAGTGTCCTACGGGTTGAGTGAGGCTCCGGATAACCGGTTGAAGATGATGAATACCAAGGAAAAGATTGCTTTTGAAAGAGGTATATACGAGGATTTTCCGGGGTTGAACGTTGGGGGACGGGTGTACCAGCTGTTGAAAAAGGTGGATAACGGGTTGTTGACGAAGGTCGAGGCTGAAACAGAAATCGAGAGATTGAGTAAAATCAATACAAATTGGTTTGACAAAATTTTCAGGGTGGCACATACCCAGAATTATAGCATATCCCTTTCGGGAGGTAACGAAACGACCCAGTATTATGGCAGTCTTTCTTATTTGTCGCAGGAGGGGGTGATGCCCAATAATAAATACGAGAGCATGGGGGCATCCATGAAGTTGACCCATGATTTCAATAAATTCCTGCGAGTACATTTTGATGTGCGTAGCAGTTTGCGTAACGATCGTAGTTCTGCCTCTCCGGTGAATCCGCTGGATTATGCGACTTATGCGAATACTTACGAGCGTTTGTATGACGAGGAAGGGAATTATGATTATGACCGCAGTTCGTTTTCCGAGCTTAGTTCCATTCGGGACGGGTACAGGTATGATTTTAATATCCTGAAGGATCTGAACGATAACACGACGAAATCAAGATACGTGAGTAATCAAGTGAGTTTGAAACTTGAATTCAAGATTATGGAAGGGCTGATGCTTTCTTCTATGGGGACATTCTCGAACTCGAATAATCATTCGATGAAGGAATTGGTTCCCGGTTCTTATGCCTCGAAACGGGCCTCTTGGTTGGCAGGTATATACACGGAGGGAGAGATTACGGACGAGATGAACAACGGGATGGTTCAGGAGTCTACTTCCCGTTCCCAGCAGTGGACCATCCGGAACCAGTTGGAATTTGCCCGGGGATTCTCCGGTGGCGATCATTACGTGAATGCTTACCTGGGACAAGAGGTTTCCTCTTCGAAAGGATACGGTTTTACCAGCATGATTCCGGAGTGGAGTGACGTGTACGGTGTGGCGAGTTACCCGGATTTGACCGGAGTTACGTTGAAATCTTCTTTTACCGATTTATTGGCAAAACTGGGATCCCATTCCGAAACCCAAGACCGGAGTGCATCGTTCTTTATGACTGGATCTTATAGTTACAAGGACCGCTACGTGATACAGGGAAGTGCCCGTCTGGACGGGGTGGACATTATCGGTACGGATAATCGTTTTTCACCTCTTTGGAACGTGAGTGGTAAATGGAACGTGCATAATGAGTCTTTCATGACCCGGTTCGGTTTTATCAATCAGTTGGCTTTCCGGGTGTCCTACGGTTTTGTCGGGAGTATTGACCGGAATGCCTTGCCTTTCTCTGTTTTACGTAAAGTGAGCAATTATTCGTATAACGGGGAGAAGATTATGGACCGTTATGATCCTTCCAACCCTTCAATCAAGTGGCAACGGCAGGAGAATAGGAACATTGGTTTTGACGCCTCTCTATTGAATAACCGGATCAACTTGGTCGTGAACTACTACGATAATGATACCCGAAATTTACTGGATGATAAAAAGATTGCTGCCTCGACGGGACGCCTTTCTGTGGCTGCAAATGTGGCTTCCGTGAATAACCGGGGATGGGAGATCAGTCTGCGAACTCTGAACGTGCGCACGACTGATTTCAGTTGGGTGACCTCGGTGAATTTCACGAAGAATAAAGATAAGGTGACCGAAACTTATTACCAGGATTTAAGTGAAGTCTCTGCTAGTACGAACTCGACTTTCGAGAGCATATATAATTTGTATATCCAAGGACGCCCCGTGAAAGCATTCTATGGTTACAAGTACGCGGGAGTCGATCCCTACACGGGAAACTCGCTGGCTTACGTGGACGGGTTTGATGATGATGGGAATCGTTTGGGGACTTTGACCCCGGAAGGTAAGTATGTCTATAACATGGATAATGACTTGACCACTCAGTTGGCTAATTCGTCCCGCGGTTACTTGGGACGGAGTGACCCGCCTATCACGGGAGGTTTCACCACGCAGTTTAATTACAAGCGGTTTAGCCTTTTCGCACAATTTACTTATATGACGGGACATTTGGCTCGTTCGTTCCAGTACTACGTGTCGGGAGGAACAACCAGTGCCTCTGCGAGAAACTTGTTGAAGATCGAGGCGAATCGCTGGCGGAAACCGGGTGACATGACCGATGTTCCCAAGTATGGTACTAGCCGGACCGAGTACTTGTACCAATTGTTTGATTTCCGTTTTGAGAAGGGGGACTATCTGAAATGTAATAATATTTCATTGGGATATAATCTGGACCCGGCTTTGTGTGCCAAGTTGTACATCACGAGAGCCCGTCTGAACCTGAATATGGCGAATGTTTTCACGTTGACAAAGTTCAGAGGAATAGACCCGGAAACAAAGGGTGCTTTCACTTATCCAAGCGCTCGGACATATAGTTTCACGTTATCAATCGGAATTTAATGTAAGAATTATGAAAAGAAATATATGGTTATTTTTTAGCATGGTGTTTTTATTCGGGGCGTGTTCCGATTTTTTGAACATGCCTCCCAAGAATACAAAAGTGGTTTATACGATCAGCGATGTCCGCGATGCGATGTCGACCTTGTTATTCGCAACTACTTCCTCTAGTTATCATAGCGGGGGGACCATAAGTAATAGTGTGAGGTTTAATGACGAGTACGTGCAGTTTCCTTTCACGAGGTATTGTAACGTGGCATCCATCTTGTACACGAATGACTTGGATATGGTGAATTTCCTGTTTGATGATTTTGCTAACCCGGCCCGGGGAGGACGTGGGTTTATAAAAGAGTACACGGAGGGGAAGAATTGGGAAGGATATACTTTTCCGGCGCTATTGTGGAAGAATGTTTTCATTTCTGTCGGCTATATTAATATGGTATTGAAGGATCTGGAAAACGTACCCGATTATAATAAAACGGATGCAGAGAGAATATCGGGAGAGGCACGGGTGATGAGGGCTTACTACCTGCTCCGGCTGAATCAATTTTTTGCTCCCTACGATAAGAACGAGTATGGTATCCCGTTTAATTTCGATGCAGACGTGGTGCAGGGAGGAAAGAGGTGGAAACAAACGGATTTGTATGCGAAATTGATTGGGGAGATTATGGAGGTATTGGAGTATGAGACTGTACCGGAGGAGGCTTGGAACTTATTCTTTAATAAGCGAGTGATGTACGGGATTCTGGCCCAGACCTACCAGTACAAGGCTGGGTCTTGTGCGGCCGAGGCGGATGATTGGAGTAAGGCTGAGTTTTACGCGAAGGCGGCCCGCAATGGGGAACGAGTGGAAAATACGGTAGACGAACAGTTTGAACTGACAACTGTCCCTCTGGCAAGGGGAACCACGAAACCTCACAAGTTTGCCTTGTTACGTTTTTCTTTGTATGCCTCCGCCATGAATGATTACGCGCCCTGGGGAAGACCTTCGCAACTATTGGTGCAACAACCTTCGGAAGAGTTGTACGGTCTTTATGATGAACACGATATTCGTCGGGAAGTTTATTTCCAAGAGATTGATGGGAAGATATACGTGACTCGGTGGCAATACACGAACAATCATAACGCGAATGACGTGCATGTGTTGTTCCGTTTTTCTGATTTGTTGCTTATCGAGGCGGAAGCGTTAGCCCGTCAAGAGAAGGACGGGGCTTTGGAATTGCTGAATGAATTTAAACGTAGCAAGATTCCCGGGTACACGGGGTATTCCGGGAATGACGTGATCGGGGAGATCCTGGTGGAGCGTCGTAAGGAATTTGCTTACGAGGAAATGATGAACTGGCTGGATATGAAACGGACCGGGGTTACGCTCACTCGCCGGGTGAAGGACGAGGCGACGAATGAAGTGGTGACGTACACGTTGGATAGCGATGATTACAGGTATGCGTTCCCGTTACCTGCCGATTACGAGTTGATGTATAATAATGTTCCCCAGAACCCAGGTTGGAAGTAATAAATGTAAATGAATAGAATATGATGAGATATATAATCATTTTTTTTATCACGATGCTGTTTTTTAGTTCGTGTGAAAAAGAAAAGAGCGTGATTTTTGATTTGAATATTTTACCGGATGAGATTTCAAGAATCGAGTTACGTGCAGATCACAAGATGTTGGTGCCTAACGGGGTGAGCCAGATGGGATTTCATACTTTCGTGTATGGTAAAAGAACCGTGATGTCATACGGGCGGGACGAGGAGACAAAAGAGTTTTACGGGAAAGAGATCGAGGAAGAGTTTTTGATTCCCAAGGATCAGTTGCCGGCGGATTATATCAAGGTGTATGATCAAAACGGGAACGTGTTGGAGGGAAGTTATTACACGACCACGACGGATGCTCCCGGGACGGTAAAGCAATTTTACGCGAAAGGAGGAAATTTGGAAAGCGAGCGATTGAGTATCACGATCCGGGAGTTGCCGGATGAAAACTATGAAGAAGTGGTGATTCCCGTGGTGTTTCACCTACTTGTGCCACCGGCCACGGCGGCACCATCTTACGATGTCAGCGTGGAGTTGCTGGAACGGCAGTTGCAACGGGTGTCGGATGCTTTCAACCGGAAAATTACGACAGATCCTAATGCGGGAAATGCGAAGGTCGTGTTTAAACTGGCCACGTATGACCAGAATGGATTGAAGATGCAGGAACCCGGAAAGAACGTGGAAAACATAACTGCGGCGGATTTCACGGCTATGGGAACGTCTTCCACGAAGACGACCCAGTATTTGGCGTATATTTTGGCGAATTCAAAGCGTATTATCTGGGATCCGAATAAATACATGAATATCTGGATTGCAAAGTTCACGACGTCGACTTCCAACACGGGAACCACGACGTCTTACCGAATGCTGGCACCCACGGTGATGCACTCCGATTATGAACTGACATCCATCCCGGGGATAACGATGAAACATAAGGATGCTTTTAATCTTAGTGATGTTACAAATTGTTTGGAAGTCGGGTTTATGTTGAACTTGAACGCTCTGTTGTCCCCGACGACGGTGCAGGGGAAAAACGAGTTTAGCTTGGCAACCCCGATTGCGGAGTATTTGGGTGTTCTCCAGACGAGATGCGACAAGTATAGCTATTTGAACGCGGATGGCGATAGTGATTATTGCCCGGACACGTATAGTTTTGACTACGGTTATTATCCAACCGTGTTCAAGGGAAACAATTTGGATGGTCAGCCGGAGAATGATCCGACCCGTCCGATGGAATATTTCACGTCTTTCAACGTGCTGGATATGTATAGTTACAAAAATTCCCTTTCTATCGATCAGGTGAAAAGGGTGAGAATGGTTTTGAAACAATGTCCTTCCCGGTGGGCTTATAAATCAAATTGGGCTTTCACGGGAGAAAATTGATTTTCGTGTAGTGTGGTAAATTAAAACCTTTGGCAGGACATTGGGGTGTCCTGTCGAAGGTTCTGTTTTTGGGGGAATGTTGACGTGTCGAGGAATGAAAAATTTACACGGAAGTTATCGAGTTGATATTCAATAATAAGTTGGAAATAATACATATAAACTACATCGGCTTGTGACAGGTTATTCTTGTATGGAGTATGAGATTAAATGCTCCTTTTGAAAGAATCATTAAACGAACGTTTAATGATATTTCGGAAAGACTGATTTCCTTTTTTAGCCTCATTAGTGAAATCCTTGATTGTTAATAGAAAAAAGTATCTATATTTTTTGAATATATTGCAAAATTGGATAATTTTGAAATATTATTAAACGTTCGAATATTTATCTTTAAAGCTTGGATCGTGTCGGAAAAATCGGACATTGAAATTGTACGTGATATAAAGAACGGGAGTGTCTCTGCCTTTCAAGAGTTGTATTCCCGGTATGCTGATATTGTGTATCGGAATATCCTTGCACGTGTGAACAGTTCCTTTGATGCGGATGATATTTTCCAAGACTTTTTTATCCAAGTGTGGGAAAAAAGAGATTCTTTTCAGGTCTCGTCTTCCGTGAAAGGGTATCTCTTGATTTGGTTGAGAAATCATATATTGAATTCAATAAAACAAGAACAGATTCGTGATAAATACCAGGATATATGTGCCCCGAATGAAGAGGATAATTACACGTGGGTGAAGATCGTGGCCAAGGATTTGGATGAAAATATCCGGCGAATCGTGGATGGGTTTCCTCCTCGTTTGCAATGCGTGTACATGCTCCGGCAGGAACAAAATTTATCGATAAAAGAAATTGCCGAAAAGTTGGCCGTATCCGAACAAACCGTTAAGAATCAACTAGGTGATATTACACGTAGGCTCCGATACGAGGTGAGACGTAAAAATTTTTTATTTTTCATATAGTACCTTTTGTTCCCCGAAATTGTCTTTAAGGTAAATACGGCGAATATGGGGATAAATGAAATATACGATCTTTTAAAGAAGTACCGGGAACATCGATGTACCCCGGAAGAGGAAGAGCGAATTGCTCGGTGGTACGAGCAATTTGATGATGAGGTCGAGAATTTACCGGAAGTTCCTGAAGGTAAACTAGAACAATTATGGTTTTCAATCAAACGCAAGATACATGTGCCTTGGAATCGGCGAGTGGTTGTGTTCTATCGTTATGCCGTGGCTATTATTATTTTAGCGATGGTGGGAAGTAGCGTGATTTATTTCCGAGGATCGGGAGAATCGGAACGGCAGGAGCTGACTCGGCAGGATATTCTACCAGCACAAGGTGTTGCAGTTTTGCAATTGAGTGATGGCCGGGAAGTGCCTTTAAATAGTACGGCCATTATTCAGGAACAAGAAGGCGTGGTCATAAAAAATGATTCTTCCCGGGTGCTGGACTACACGTTGGCTACCACTAAATCGGAACCTTTATATAACACGATTACAGTTCCGGCCGGGGGAGAGTTTCGAGTACTCTTGTCTGACGGGTCAAGTGTGCACTTGAATTCCTGTTCTGCCTTGACTTACCCGGTGCCTTTCACCGGGGACGTGCGAGAGGTGAAGTTAACGGGCGAGGCTTATTTTGACGTGACGAAATCGGATAAACCTTTCATCGTGAAAATGGCAGATATTGACGTGCGTGTATTGGGAACTTCTTTTAATCTTTCCGGTTACACGACGGATCAAGATGTTTCGGTGACGTTGGTTAGCGGGAAAGTCGCCGTGCGTAATCACCAGTTACAACAGGATTTCGATATTACCCCGGGGATGCGATTCGAGTATAATCGAGAGAATCATCAAGTGAAGATGGCTGAGGTAGACCCGGAACTTTATGTCTCCTGGATGCAGGGAAAGTTCCGGTTTGAGGATATGCGTTTGGAGGACATTATGGTCACGTTGAATCGTTGGTATGATTGTACGGTGTCTTATTCTGACGACGCTTTGCGGGATTTACGTTTCACCGGGGTTGCAGAGAAGGATCGTCCTGCCAGTTATCTACTGGAACTGATCGGGATGATCACGGAAGTGAAATTTCAAGTCGACGGAAAGAATATATTAATTACCCGAAAATAAAATACAGGGAAATCTCACCTTCCCTGTATCTATGGATAACAACATTCACGAAAAAGTTTACCAGACGATGTTCGTGAGTGAGTCATTAACTTTAATTACAAATGTATGAAAAAAAATGGATCGGTAAAATTTTTAAGGTACATGCGAAATCTATTTTTTCTATTATTGATTTCAGCCTCCAGCGTTTGGGCGAAAGATGTTTATTCCCAAGGTGCGCAGGAGATGTTCAGCGTGAAGAGCGGGACTATTGAGTCGATCTTCAAGCAAATTAAGAAACAGAGTAACTATGAGTTTTTTTACAACACGGCAATTTTGGATGTGAAACAGAACGTGATGTTGACTTCTACTAGCGGGACTTTGGATGAGATTCTGGCACAGGTGTTGGGCAAAAAGTACGAGTATCAGGTTAAAGATAACTATGTTCTTATTTCAGAAAGAAAGGTGAACGCACCGGATGAGGTGAAGAAAGTTACGATTAAGGGCGTGGTGAAGGATAAAAAGGGGGAATTGTTGCCGGGTGTTTCCGTTTTACTGAAAGGGACCACGATTGGTGTTGCGACAGACGTGAAGGGAGAATTTACATTAGTCGTGCCGGAACAAGAAGAGATCGTTTTGTTGTTCACCTTTATCGGGATGAAGATGAAAGAGGTCGAGTATAAAAAGCAAGTGAAACCGATTGTTGTTGTCCTTGAAGAGAATGTGAACGAGATGGATGAGGTCGTGGTGACAGGGTACCAGGAGATCAAGAAGACAAGAATGACCGGAGCGGTGGATGTCGTGACTGCCGCGCAAATCGCGAATAAAGGATATACTTCCCTGGAGGAAGTATTGAAAGGAACGTTGGCAGGAGTGACCACGATGAGTATTTCCGGCCGACCGGGCGCACAAGCCCAGATTCGTATCCGGGGAATCAATTCTTTGACGGGTAATTCAGACCCGATATGGATTGTCGACGGGATGCCTATGCAGGGGGATCTACCGTCTGTAAGCGTGGGAGCCACGGATTTACAGAACACGATTTTAACGAGTGGGGTGGGGAATATTGCCCCGGATGACATCGAGAGTATCACGATCTTGAAAGATGCCGCCGCCTCCGCTATATACGGTGCCCGTGCTGCGAACGGGGTTATCGTGATCAAGACGAAACGCGGTCGTGTGGGGAAAAGTTATCTTAATATTCAGTCCACTATTTCCGTGGAAGAGGCCCCGAAGTGTAATTTGGAGATGATGAACACGCAAGAGAAAATTGCATACGAAAGAGGTATATACGAGGATTTCCCACAAATAGCCTCGATGGGACGAGTTTCTCGTTTCTTGCGCGATGCAGATGCCGGGAAAATAACTCGTAAGGAGGCCGAGGCAGGAATCGAGGAGTTGAGTAAAATTAATACGAACTGGTATGACGAACTTTTTAGCGTGGTGTGTAATCACAATCATCATGTTTCTTTGTCGGGAGGAACGGAACAGACGCAGTTTTACGCTTCTTTTAATTACCAAAGCTCGGAAGGCGTGATGCCGAATAATAAATACAATGCGCTGGGTGCATCATTGAATTTAACTCATGATTTCAATAAATGGTTGAGAATATATGTTGACTTGAGTTCTAGTGTGCGAAATGACCAGAGTTCTTCATCATTTATCAATCCGTTACGGTATGCCACATTCGCGAATACATATGAACGTCCTTATGATGATGAGGGTAATTACGAGTACGATCGTTCTTGGATGCCGGATATGAGTATGGTGAAGGACGGGTACGAGTTTGATTTCAATATATTGAAAGATATGGAAGAGAATACTTCCAAAACGCGTTACGTGAGCAATTCAATGAGTACAAAGGTGGAATTACAGTTGTTTAAGGGCTTTATGTATTCTTTTTTGGTAACTTTATCCAATACATCTTCTCATACGAAATCCATGTTAGCTCCGGGGTCGTATTCTTCAAAATATGATTCATGGCTAAAAACGGTGTATGCCGAATCGGAAGTGCCGGATTATTTGAACCGGGGATCATTGACCGAGGCAACTGCCCGCAGTCAAAGTTGGACAGTCCGGAACCAACTTGAATATGCCCGCTTGTTTAATGATACGCATTATGTTAGTTTAGTTTTCGGGCAAGAAGCATCCTCTTCAAAAAGTAATAGTTTTACGAATTATTCCCCGGAATATGACCCGAGTAAATCGATTATCGGTTATCCGGATGTGGTAAATGTATCTGCAAATCTTTTGGGCTTGAGCAAATTGGGATCCACTGGAGAAGGACAGGATCGAAGTGCTTCATTTTTTATATCGGGTACTTACACATACAAAGACCGATATGTTGTTGCTGGCAGTATGAGATGGGATGGAGCAGATCTTATCGGGACTGCTAATCGTTTCTCTCCGTTGTGGAATGCCAGTTTTAAATGGAATTTGCAAGAAGAGAATTTTATAAGGTCACTGGGCTTTATCGATGTTTTGGCTCTTCGTGGTTCTTACGGTTACACGGGAAGTATCGACCGAAATGCTTATCCGTTCACGCTATTGACTTATGGCTACACGTCTTACCGTTACCAGAATGAGCTGGTTCCTTCGTCTGTTAAACCGGGTAATCCTTCTATCAAGTGGCAAAAGAAGCAAGATCGTAGTGTGGGACTTGATTTTTCGCTCTTTCGGAATCGGATTAACGGAACAGTGAACTACTATAACAATGTTACGCGGGACTTACTGGACACGAAACGTGTACCTTACTCCGTCGGACGGGGAGACGTGGTTGCTAACGTCGCTTCTTTGCGAAATTCAGGGTGGGAGATTTCTATAAACACGGTGAATGTTGTTTTTGGCGATTTTCGTTGGACAACAGGCTTTAATATCGCGTTTAATGATAATAAGGTGGAAGAGACATTTTATAAATCGATAATGGATTTACCCAGTGAACTGACTGTTGGCTATAAGCAATTCGTGGAAGGGTATCCGGTTAACGCGTATTACGGTTATAAGTATGCCGGGGTTGATCCTCTGACCGGGCATTCGTTGATTTACGTGAACGCCGTGGATGAATACGGGCAGCAAATGGGACATATTCAAGATGATGGACGCTATGTTATTGATGCAGACCAGATGTTACCCGATGAAGCCAAATCCTACCTGGGTGAAGCGTATCCCCCTATTTCCGGAGGTTTTAACACGGATTTTACCTATAAGCGTTTAAGCTTGCAAGCTTCTTTCTCCTTTATGACCGGGCACAAGATCGGTTCGTTCCGTAATTATGGTGAAAGAAGTGTTTACGATGCCAATAAAAACGTGTTTAAGGATGAATTAAACCGTTGGAGAAAACCGGGAGATATAACGACTGTGCCCGAGTTGACTTTAGACTACCGGGCATTCGAGACCGCATCTATGGATTCCTATATAGAAGATGGAAGTTTCTTGCGTTGCAATTATATTTCTTTGGGATATAATGTCGCCCCGGAGTTGTGCCGGAAAGCTTACCTGACACGTGCCCGTTTGAGTTTTAACGTGCATAACGTGTTTACGATCACCAAATATAGCGGGATTGACCCGGAAACGATGGGCGCATTCGGATACCCGAGTGCCAGAAGGTATATGTTGACGTTAAGTTTAGGTATTTAAAATTGAGTCTATGAAAAAAATATTGTTTTTTCTTTGTATCGTGGGAATATGTTCCTCGTGTAAGGATTTCTTGAATTTGACCCCTAAAAATAAGGTAGTGGTTTACACGTTGGAAGATGTAAAGCAAACCATGTCTTCGTACTTTTTTGCGATGGCTTCTAATTATCAATCTGTTTATTTTAACGGGGAAGCAATCACGTTCCCTTTTGATTCCGATATTGCCACTTCTTTTGCGATGTACGGAAATGATGTGAATATGCTCGAATGGAGATATTATCAAATCGGGCAGTATTATGATGATTTATACCGAGAAAATATAGACTGGAAGGGACTGACTTTAGCCAATCGGTTGTGGAAACGTTTGTATCTGTCCATCGGTTATATGAATGAAATATTTCATAATCTGGGAAATGTACCGGATAAAAACGAGAATCTTGATGAATATACGCGAATCACTGCAGAAGCTAAAATATTCAGGGCATATTATATTTTTAAGTTGACCCAGTATTTCTCTCCTTATAAAGATAATAATTTGGGTATTCCGTTAAATCTGGATTCAGACAACGTGATCGGTTCCGGGCGCTGGAAACAAACAGATGTGTATAAATTTATTCTGGATGAATTGCACGAGGTAGAGCAATTCGATGTGTTGCCCACGAAATGGAATGTGATGTATAGTCAAGACATTATCTATTCTCTGTTGGCGGAGATATATTGTTATAAGGCTGAATCTGCTGCTGCTGAAGATTCGGATTGGAGTAATGCCGAGAAATATTCTAATCTGGTCATGTCGAAACGTAAGCTTGCTACTACCAGGGATGAATTGCTTGACATGTCGATCCCGGATGATTACCCGATGGGTATAACAAAAGATAATCTTTATACCCAGTTATTGTTGGTTTATAATGGAGCTAAGACCGGAATCTATTTTGCCCCTTGGGGAGCCGAGGATGAGCGTCAATTACCGGAATTGGATTTGGTAGATTTGTATGATGAAGGTGATATTCGCTTGGATGCTTATCTTGGTTTTCAGGAAATGGATGGTAATGATAAGTGGTATGTTCAAAAGTGGAATACTTACCGGAGGAATTACAATTCGGTGCAAATTTTATTCCGGGTTGCCGAGATGTATTTGATTAATGCGGAGGCGAAGGCACGCATGGGACAGATGGATTTGGCGAAAGAGGTGTTGGAGAAATTTAAGCGTTTCCGGGTGCCGGGATACGGGGATTTTACAGGTGATGTCTTGCAAGAGATACTGAATGAACGGCGAAAAGAGTTCTGTTACGAAGGTGATTACCGATTCTTGGATATGAAACGTCTGGGATTGAAAATAGAACGCAAGGGATTAGATCTTGACGATAAAAGTGTTCATACATTTACCTTGGAATCGGATGACTACCGTTATACTCTACCGATTCCTAATGACGCTGAATTATTGTATAATAATAACATTGAACAAAATCCGGGTTGGCATTTAGTGGAATAAAACTTGCAAATTATGAAATATATTAATTTAATAATGGGAATATTACTTCTGGCATCATGTTCGCCGGAAGATGTTACGGTGAAGGATTTCTCCGTGACGGGGGCAGATATTAAAGCTTTGATTTTGCGGGCGGATCACAAGACGTTATTGCCGAATGGTGTTGCCAAGATGGAATTTCATGTGTTAGCTTTTGGCGAGAAAGAACTCACGAAATACACGGATGTGCAAAAAGCGGACACGATGTATTATAATGAAGAGAGTGTGAAAGTACTTTATGAAATTCCTAGCGATTTACTCCCAAAAGACTATATTAAAGTGTATGATGAGAATGGGACAGAACTCAAGGATAATATCTTTTCAACAACGGAACCCGGTGTGCGTGAAATTCGTTTTTATGCGCAGGCGGGCGATGTCAGAAGTGATGATTACGAAATAACGATTCGGGAATTGCCGGACGAAAATTATGACGAAATCGTGTATCCGGTAATATTTCACGTGCTGATACCGCCTCCATCCAGTGGGCCGACTTATTCCATTAGTTCCGAGTTCTTGCAGGAAAAATTGGATCGAATAAATGATATTTTTAACCGGAAAGTGACCACGGATCCTAATGGTGGAAACGCGAAGATCTCATTTCGATTGGCGGAATATGATGAAGATGGTATGCCGCTAGTGGAAAAAGGAAAGCATGAGGTACAGATGAGTTCCGCTTTGAGTAGTAAGGATTCTTATGTTGAATATATTGAAAGTCGTTTAATCTGGGATCCGAGGCAGTACTTGAATATATGGATTGCTAAATTTTCGAATAGCATTTCTGATAGCGGATCGGAAACTTATTATGCGCTGGATCCGAGTTTTATGCTAAGTGGAAACGAGGATATTCCGGGTTTTAATATTGAAGTGGTTGATAATTATACCGTTTGGGATATGGTAAATTTTAGAGATGCCGGTTTTATGGTGAATTATCATGAGTTCTTAAATCCCAATGCTATGGGGAGTAACTCTTTCGAACTTGGGACTGCTTTGGCAGCCTATTTCGGGTTGAGAAGGACGGATTATTATGACAATAGCGATATTTATTGGCAAGTAATTGAAACCGGGGATACGGATTATTGTCCTGATACTTATTTTTATTCTAAATGGAATCAATTGATTTACAAGAATAATGATCTTAGTGAATGTTCTTATGACCTTGATGTAGATCCTATCGAGTATTTTACTTCGTTTAACGTGATGGATCGATATAGTCGGAAAAATTCACTTTCAGTGGATCAGGTAAAAAGAATACGTTCTGTCATAAAAGCTTGTCCTTCCCGTTGGGCGTATAAGTCTACTTGGGCTTTCACTGGGGAAGAATAATTATTAATAGTGTGTGATGATGTCCCACGATGATTTTAGATCGTGGGACAATTTTGTTTAATACATCATCCCGAATAACCATAGCGGGATTTTATTTCCGAATCCTGTTTCAGCGTTATCGAAAACGACGTAACTATCGGGTATATCCTTGATTTGGTCGTAATTCTTGTTTTTTTCCCCGATTTCGAAAGTGTAAATGTTATCAACCAAGAAGTCTCCTTTTGGGGGAATTGTTAAGGTATGGTTCATGGCAACTTGATTGGCGAAAAAGGTTTCTCGCTTGTTCCCGTCGTTTATATTGGAGGTCGTGAGAGCATACAATAAATTCGTGTTATCTAGGTAGATCTTCTCTGGTTTATTTAATGAATTCATTCCTTTCTTCGAGGACGGGAGCATTTTGATCAGTTTGGCTTTTTCTAGGAAACTGAGATATTTGATGCTTGAAGTCCTGTTTGTCTCTATTTCTGCGCTTAGTGACGTCATGTTTGGTGTAAAAGGGACCAGGGACGAGATGATCATCAATATCTTTTTTATTTTCAATAGCGTGGTATATTCGATGTTTTCAACGGCGGGCAAGTCATAATCAAGGATGGTATTGATCATGTTTTGTAGCCGCAGTAGATAATTCTTGCTATTTTCTTTATAAAATGGATAGTATCCTTGTTTTAAATATTCCTCGAACAAGGGTAATATTTTGATTTTAGACGTTATTTCAGAGGCAATATTCAGATGATTGTTTAATATATCTGATAAGGATAGGGGAGGAAGGTCTATATCATGTTCAAACTTCAGGTATTCTCGAAGTGATAATCCTTGTAAATGGTAATGTATTGCCCGGCGTGAAAGGTCTGCATTGGATTTATATATTTCAAGAATTGATGATCCCGTGAATATAATATGTATTTCTGGATAACTGTCGTATATGTTTTTGATTTCAATAGACCAGTTGGGATAGCGATGGACTTCATCGAGAAATAGATGAGTACCCCCGTGAGTATAAAAATATTCTACGAGATCCGTTAATGAATTTTTGGCGAACCAGATATTATCAAGACTGACATATATTGCCCGAGTCCTGTCCGTGAAATTATTTTTGATATATTGTAGCAAGAGGGTGGTTTTCCCTGTTCCTCGTGCTCCAGTTATCCCGATAAGGCGGTCCTGCCAGTCAATCGTGTTGTAAAGATAACGTTGGAAGTTGACAGGAGTTGAGTCGATAAGCCTGATATAATTTCGGATAAGTGTTTCCATCTTCATTTTATTTTTATGCAAATATACAAAAAGTGTACCTTCTAAGGTACACTTTTATGAGAAAATCGTACCTTTCGTGGTACAATTTATACTGAAAAACGTACCGTTGAAGGTACGTTTTTCTTATTTATCGGGTATAAAAATCGATTTGTTTCTTGATAGCCCGGATACAAACGGGGCAGAAGTCATCACCGGATAGGGTGTTCATCAAACAGTCATAACGAGGACGGTAAACACCCTTGGACACGTAACCACCTCCTTCATAGGCCCCGAGTTTCTTGGGATTTTGGGGATCGTAGGTAGTGGGAACGGGGGTATCTTTATCAAGCATATCTTTCCATTTCTTATTAAAGTTTGTCAGTGTGGTAAGATTAGCCTCCCAAGGTTCCACGTTGGTCGGGTACATATCGTTGTAACTGCTGCCGACTTCCACGTATTCGTCTCCAAGGCCGAGAAACAGGTGGCCGAACTCGTGAACATAAACCTTGGCTGCATGGAGGTTACCGGAAATGCTGATACCGTAATGGTTATAGATGGCTCCACCACCATATTTTTGCGTGTTGGCAATAATGTAGATGAAGTCGTAGGGGACGTTAGCGGATAAATCCCGTAAACTTTTATTATCGTAGGTCATGATGTAACGTTCGGAATCGAAAGTGTAAAAGGAAGAATTCAGTATGGTATTCTTCCAAATGTATTCACCGGGAATATCGACACCGGATTCTTGTGAAGGGGCAAGGACAGCCCGGATGTTAAATAGACCTTGATTTTCTTTGTAAGGAGAAAGGCTGAACAGGCCTTCCGCGAAAAGTTTGCAATCGGCTTTAAATTTGTCCATTTCATCTGCCGTGTAACCTTCGGGGAGCAGGACGATATCCACCCGGCGTGACGGGTTTCCGGTGTAATGCACGTCATAAGTCGGGAACTGCATCCGGCGATCCTTCTTGATAAAATAGCTATCAACATCCACGGTGTATTCAAATTTCTTTACGAATTTACCTTTCTTGTTCCGGGCGGATATTTCAATGCGTACGTCATTTTTCGGGAAAGGCATGACTACAGTCTCTGAACAGCAACGTTGAGTTGTTTTCGCTTCATCGGTGGTTTGCCATTCCCAGAAAAGAGTGCAATATCCCCTGGAATAGATGAGTTGGTTGGAGGCCACGTCGTACACGTTGAGATAATAATTCCCGTAGAACATGGTATCAATGAGGTTGGTCTTCGAACCGCCCCAGTAAGGTTCCTCTAATAACTCCTCGAAATAAATTTCGTCATGCTGGCTATCCCCGCAATGGGCGTAATCCATACGTAAAGTTTTGTTGTGAAAGTATTTGTCGAATTGGGCCCAGGATTGATTTGCTTGTAATAATAACATGATACAGGGCAAGAGTGCTATGATTCGTTTCATAAATCTGTTTTATTATGTGTTTATCTTTGTGCAAAGATAGTTTTTTACTATTTTTATACACGAATAAATCTGTATAATAATCCTTAGGGAAAATGGTTCAAGATGAGTTATTAATAGAGCAGTTGAATCAAAAGCAGGTGGGAGCTTTTAAAATATTGTTTGACCGATTTTATCGTTATCTCGTGCTATATGCCATGAAGTGGGTAGAGAGACAAGAGATTGCGGAGGATGTCGTGCAGGACTTATTCGTGCAGGTGTGGGAACGGGATACGATTTACAGTTCCTACTATGGTTTTAAGAATTTCTTGTATAACTCGGTGAAGAATGCCTCGTTGGATTATTTGAAACACAAGGAAGTGGAGGGAAAGTATGTGCGTTACACGCTTCGGACATCAGAGGCGGGCGAAATGCCTGAATTGGAGGTTATGAAAGATGAGGTGTACCGCCGTTTATACCAGGTATTGGATGAACTACCCAAACGGTGCCAGGAAGTGTTTAAACATTACCTGGAAGGAAAAAAGAATAGCGAAATTGCGGAAATCCTTCAAATATCCGAATTAACCGTGAAGACTCAAAAACGGAATGCTATTGTTTATTTGCGAAAAAGATTGGGTGGTGTATATGTGCTATATGCCTTGTTTAAAGTGGGTTTCATGTGATTGGAAAATATTTTCTAAAAAAAGTCGATTTTTTATACTCCTTTTTTTTGCTCTTGTCGTCTTTGGTGTAAAATAACAAGGATGATGAAACATTACGATGAATATATCATACAATTAATCCAACTTTATCTCGTGGGGGATTTATCTGGGGAAGAAAAAGTGAAGTTGGAGGAGTGGGTTAGTCAAGAGCCTTCGCATGAAAAACTTTTTAAAGAGATTTGTGATGAAAAGAATGTTGCCCATGATTTTGGTATTTACGAGAATGTGAATAAAGATTCTGCATGGGAGAAGGTCATTTTGAAGGGAAACATCAAAGAGAAGCATAATACCCGTCGTTTAGGGTGGTATAAATTCGTGGCAGCCGTGATGATTCCCTTGATGATGGTGGCAGCGGGATATTTTATAAGAGAAACGAAACCGGGTGCCGAACAAAAGGGTACGGAATTGGCCAGTATAGAGCCCGGAAAGAGCAAGGCTATTCTTCGGTTGGCTGATAATCGGGTGATTGAAATCACGAGAGAACAAGAAACTCGTTTTGACGTGGCAGAAGGTATCGCGGCTACCAATAACTCGTTAGGAATGGTTTACCCGGAGCAGGTGGCAACGGGAAAGACGGAATATAACGTGTTGGAAGTTCCTCGTGGAGGAGAATACACGGTTACCTTGTCCGACGGGACGGTTGTTTACTTGAATTCGGGCAGTGAGTTGCGTTACCCCGTGGCTTTCGGGACTGAACGGCGAGACGTGTTTCTTTCCGGGGAAGGATATTTTGAAGTGGCAAAAGATGCAAAACGACCTTTTTTCGTGAACGTGGATAAATTAAAAATCCGGGTTTATGGAACTTCTTTTAACGTAAACACGTACAATCTTGCAAATGTTGAGACTGTTTTGGTCGAGGGAAAGATTGGTATTCAAGAAACGAATACGAACATTGAATATTCGGTGATGCCGGGACAGTTGGCTCTTTATAACAGAGAGAAAGGCACTATGGAAATTCGGGATGTGGATGTGCGGCCTTACGTGGCGTGGAAAGAGCATGAGTTTATGTTTGATAACGAGAGTTTGGAAGAGATTATGAACACGTTGTCTCTATGGTATGACGTGGATGTGTTCTTCCAGACGGCAAGTTTGAAACAACTGCATTTTACCGGGCATTTGGGACGTTACGAGGAAGTTTCCCATATTCTTGATGCTATATCAGGAGTGACTCAGGTGAAATTCTCTGTGAAAGGAAGGACGATTATCGTGATGGAATAAAAGAATAGCGGAAAATGTTACGAGCATCTTCCGCCATTAATGATAATAGGACAACAGGCTAATGTTACGAGCAATGCCTGATTGTAAATACTAACATTCTAACTACAAAGGTATGGAAAAAATTCTATTATGCCTTAGGGTTTACCGACCCCATGGACAAAAATTTTGGAAAACGATGAAGCTTTTTATTTTTTTGATGTGTTGTTTCACATTTTCTCTTTCGGCAAATAGTTTTGCCCAACAGGAGAAAGTCAACTTGGATCTACAAGGAGTATCGATGAAAACGTTATTTAGCGAGATCCAGCGTCAGACGAATCTGCATTTTATTTTTAACACGGAACAAACAGAACAGTTGAATAAACTGACTGTAAAAGCAAAAGAGGAGTCCGTGAAATCCGTGTTGGATAGAGTTTTTGAGGGAACAGGTTTTACTTACACGTTCCGGGATAATATTATCATGGTCCGTTTCGAAGGGAAAAGTTCCGTGCAGCAAGCAAATAAAGAGATGGAAATTCGTGGTGTCGTGAAAGATAAAAGCGGGGAACCATTACCGGGCGTAACCGTACTTATCGTGGGGACCCAGTTAGGAACGGCCACGGGAATGGATGGTGATTTCTTGTTACGGGTTCCGGAACAGGACAGCGTGAGACTGCGTTTTTCATTTGTAGGGATGAAAACGAAGGATGTTCCTTATAAGAAAAATCAACCCGCTTTGGTTGTC
This sequence comes from Butyricimonas sp. RTP31003st1_G1_RTP31003_210430, assembly GCF_040920905.1. NCBI lineage: Bacteria > Pseudomonadati > Bacteroidota > Bacteroidia > Bacteroidales > Odoribacteraceae > Butyricimonas > Butyricimonas sp. RTP31003st1_G1_RTP31003_210430. The sequence continues at coordinate 37,587 of NZ_JBCOSQ010000002.1, forward strand.
GTGTTAGAGGAAGAAGCGGAGAGTATTGGGGAGATCGTGGTAACGGGATACCAGCAAATCGAGAAACGTAACTTGACGAGTTCTGTGGTGACGGTGAAAACAAGTGAACTAAAGACAATTGGAGCTTCGAGTATCGAACAGATGTTGCAAGGTGTGGTTCCGGGGCTTTCCGTGGTGAATACATCCGCGGCTCCGGGTGCGGCTCCTAAGATTCGTATTCGCGGTACGGCGACCATCTCCGGTAATGCAGACCCGTTATGGGTATTGGATGGCGTGATTCTGGAAAATTCCGTCCCGGTGACGGCTGCTGATTTGAACAGTCCGGACGTGATGAATATGTTCAATTCGGTGATTGGCGGTATTAACCCGAATGACATCGAGAGTATTACCGTGCTGAAAGATGCTTCTGCAACTGCTATTTATGGAACACGTGCTGCCAATGGCGTGATCGTGGTCACCACGAAGAAGGGGAAGGCCAATAGTTTTAACATAGCGTATCAACACACGTCAACTGTAAGTACCCGTCCGCATTATAGTGATTTTGATTTGTTAAATTCAAAAGAGCGTGTCGCTCTCGCTTGGGAGAATTATGAAGATGGACTATCTATCTGGAGTGGTTCACATTATGATGGAACGGCAGGGTTGGAAGGTTTGTTGAATAGTTATTCTCGTAGTTTGATTATGCGTGAGCAATTGAACACGATGGCTAATCAGTTAGAACAATTAAATACCGATTGGTTTAAAATTTTATTTCGGAATGCTTACACGCAAACCCATAACTTGAGTGTTTCTGGCGGAACCGAAAAAATGAATTATTATATTTCTTTGAATTATAATGGTGAAGAGGGGGTCGATAAGGCGAGCGAGTATAAGAATTACGGTGGAATGGTGAAAATGAATACCGAGTTATTTCGAGGTGTGAATTTGGGAGCCCTCTTGCAAGTAGACCGTCGAGATCGGGAGATGTATCATTCTTCTATTGATTTATTTAAGTATGCTGTTCGTACTTCCAGGGCAATACCTTTGTATGAGGATAATGGAGAGTTACACTATTATTCGAGTTCGGTTATGGGAAGAAGTACAAAATTTAATATTTTGAATGAATTAGCTAATAGTAGTAATGAAAGTACGCAAACAGACATGAAAGGTATTGTTAATCTATCAGTGAACTTGTTCAAGGGATTAAAATACGAGGGATTGTTTAGCTATGCTTCGTCTCATTCAACGGCTCGGGATTACGCGACAGAAAGGAGTGCTTATATTGCTGATATTAGGGGATATGCTTATGGAGAACAGACGGAAGATCAAGTGAAAGACTCTCCATTACCCTATGGCGGGGAATATAATGAAACAACCTATGAACAACGTTCCTCGTTGATTCGTAACGGGTTAACCTATAAAACTTCTTTGACGGACGAATTATCCATAGATGTACTACTTGGACAGGAGTTTAGAAATACAAATTATAAAGGTTTGTCATCTAATATATATGGATATTTCCACGATAGAGGAAATTCATTTTATGATCCGGCATTGGGAGAAACAACCGGACATTTAAAACGGAATAAAACTACACGTAGTTTGGTGGATCGTTCTAATATATCATATTATGGCGTGGTGTCAGTTATGTTCCATGACCGGTATGTATTAAATGCGAATATCCGGTTTGACGGATCGAATCTTTTCGGTTCAAACCCGAAGTATCGTTATTTGCCTCTATGGTCTGTTTCCGGACGATGGATTATTAGTAATGAATCGTTCTTGTCGGACAATGAAATTGTTAACAATTTGGCATTGCGTGCTTCTTACGGTCTACGGGGAAATATCGTGGAAGATAGTAGTCCTTCTATTATTGCTTCTGCTCTTCCTCCCAATGCGGTTACCGGTTCTTTTGAGATGGAGATAGAACAGGCACCTAATCCTGATTTGAAATGGGAAACGACTTCTTCATTTAACGTGGGATTGGAGATCGGGTTATTTGATAATCGTTTAGCTCTTGATATTGATTATTATTTTGATAAGAGTAAGGATCTGATCGCGTATAAAGGAATTTCTTCTGTATCCGGATTTTCCAGTAAGTACGTCAATTATGCCGATGTACGTAATCAAGGACTCGATATTTCATTGACCGGAACAATTATAAAAACTAAGGAATGGGGATGGACTGCGGCTTTCAATATGGGATACGTGAATAATAAAGTAACAAAGTCTAATAGCTCTGCTCAAGCTAAATATTTAGTACAGAGTGTGTATACCCCGGGAGAAGTGTACGAGGGGAAACCTATCAATGGAATGTTTTCTTATCGTTTTGCAAAATTGGATGATATAGGAATGCCCATGTTTTATGATAAGAATGGAAATGTTTTAGGTGTATCTGATGACGAAATAGTGAATTATCCTTATGATATTGCTAATTTGAAATATGAGGGAACTCGTGACCCGCTATTATCCGGGGGATTGAACACTAGAGTCAGCTACAAGAATATCTCGTTATCCATGTTATTTGCTTTTGGTCTGAAAAATGTGGTACGTTTACCTGGTAGAGCGTATGTGATGCGACCTGCTGATGATGAGAATGCAAATAGTAGTATCAAGGATAGATGGCGTCCGGGACATGATAATACGGGGAAAGTGATCCCGGCGTTATCAGAAGGAAGTGCTTATATATCAACGGCACAAGGTAATTTCTATGCAACAGATTGGTATAATGCCTCCGATAAGACGGTAATACCCGGGGATTATTTAAGATTCAGAAATCTTATGCTGGAATATCAACTACCGGTCCGCTGGACGGAAAAAGTAGTTGTTGGAGATCGCAAATTGGGTAATGTAACCTTGAAATTCCAAGCTCAGAATTTGTTTGTGATAGCGGATAAACGTTTGAAAGGATATGACCCGGAGACGATTAATTATACGACAACGTCCTATGGTTCATTGCCTTTAGCGACCACGTTTACTTTAGGGTTGAATATCAATTTTTAAATGAAAGATTATGAAAAAACGATATATATATCAATTTTTACTTGTGTGTATTAGTTCCTGTTTCCTTGCGTGTAATGGTTATTTGGAAGAGATACCGCAAAACAAGCAAAAGCTTACTTCAACGGATGATTATGAACAATTGTTGAATAAAGCTTATCTGACGGAAGCTGTACTTCCTTATATTGATCTTTTGACAGATGACATCAGTTATATTGCGGCAGATCGTGATCCAAGGTATGGGAATGTGGCCGATTCTTATTTAGGTGCTTATATGTGGGATAATAATATTGAATCTACAATGCCTAATGGAGATGAGGTGTTTGGGAAGTTTTACAATAGTATTTACTACACGAATGTGGTCATTGACGAGATTGATCAAGCCGTGGGAATCTCTTCAAATAAGGAAGAGACGGAGCGCATCCGGGGATATTTGAAAGGGGAGGCTTATGCTTTACGTGCTTTTCGTTATCTTTATTTGGTGAATATGTATGCTCCTCCATATGATCCTGCAACAAGTAGCACGACTCCCGGGATTCCGATAAATTTAGAAACATCTGCGGATGATAAGCCTTATACTCGGGAGATGCTGGATAAAGTCTATGGACAGATTGTAGATGATTTGAAGAAAGCGATTCCATTAATGGAAGAAAACTATGTCAGCGTGAAGAAGAATCGATTTTCTCCGATTGCTGCAAAAGCGTTATTGGCTAGAGTCTATCTTTATATGCAAGAATGGGATTTAGCGATAGAACAGGCTGAGAACGTGATTGGAAGTAACTCGTCTCTTTTTGATCTGAGAGATGAAGGAGAGAATCCGGTCATATATAATAATAATCCGTTATCATACATGAGTGAAGATAATGTTCCGGGTATAGGTTATTTAAGTGAAAAAAATACCAATGTTTTATTCGTGAACGGGATCAATGAACTTTACATGATATTGGGAGGTAACACGGCTCAATCTGTCTTTTATCCGAGTGAAGATTTGTATCGGGCATATAGTGCGGGCGACGTTCGGAAATACTATTTCATGAGGCGTAATACTAGAAGTCGAATTCGCTATTTGAAAAATAGATATTATCGGGTTGTTACGATTAATTTTGTCGACCAGTTGAGTTCGGAATACGGATATACCCGTGTTATGCGAACAGAAGAAATGTATTTAATATTGGCTGAAGCTTATGCTCATAAACCGAATGGAATATCTACTGCTGTGGGGTATTTGAACACTTTGCGGGAAATGAAATTTAGGGTGAGTGATTTTGAGACAAATGGAAAATTAAAGCCAGAAGATTTCTCTCAAGAAACTTTGTTGGAGACCGTGTGGAAAGAGAGAAGATTGGAATTCTGTTTTGAGGAGCAACGTTGGTTTGATCTCCGGCGTACAACACGTCCTTCCCTGACGCATCAAGGCTTAGTTGCTGATCCTGCCGTTTTAAAAGAAAATGATCTTCGATATGTGTTACAGATTCCTCAAAAGGAATTGAGTGTAAATCCTGAAATTGGTGCAAATCCTAGATAAAAAAGTGAATATGAAAACAATATATAGAATATTAGTTGTGATTGGTTTACTTGTGGCAATTGCTGCTTGTAATGATGAAAGTAGACTGTCTCCGGAATTTGAATACACGGGGCCTATCCCTGAAATAGCAGATGGGCCATCGGAGGCTCAGAAAATTTGCTATGATTTGTATCAGAAATATGATCATAATGTATACTATACTTTAAGTGGTGACGAGGCCTTGCGTACGAATGTTGGGCAAACACAGATTAATATGCTGTATTATCTGCCGGAAAGTGCTTGGCCGTTAGAAGCTGCAGATGAAGTGACAGCAGAAGCATTTTTAAAGTTATTAAAATCATTTTATGATGCATTGCCTGAGGAAATTGTAAAAACTACAGTAATCAAGCGGCAAGTATTGATAAAAGTGAATTTCTGGTTTGATATGCTGTTGAACTATTATGGAGTTTGGGCACCGGAATTTATGAGTATGGGTTTTACCGATGAGGCGCAACAAGGGATTGTATATTGGGGAGAGATTGACGATAATATTGGACCTCAACCGGAACTCTGGAAATATAGTATTGTTAATAGTTTTTTTAAAACGAGGACTTCTACCTATTTTGCCCGAGATATGGTTGCTCCATTAGATTTTGCTCAAGTATCAGCTGGGAAATATTTAGGGGAGATGCCAGAGTCAGAACAGGCGGAGGCGATGGATAATGTCGTGGATTGGATGACTGGAGAACTGAATATGGATTACTTGAGAAGTTTGGGTTTTGTAGAGCCTTATGCTTTCTTGATGATTACCCGGGAGTATATGCCGAATGAAGATATGGCTACTTATGCAACTTGGATTGCATGCCATCCTCTTGAAGAACGTCAAGAAGTATTGAATACGTATCCTCTTGTGAAAAGAAAATATGATCTAACACTTAAATATTATAAAGAAAATTTGAAAATTGATTTGGAAGAATTCAGTAAGTTCTGGGTAAATGTGACAGTGGGATAAGCTAATGAAGGTATATATTTTTGATTGAACTTGTAGATAATAAATTTTAATATAGAAGGTATGAAAAGATTATTGTATGGTATTGTTTGTTTGGGAACGTTGGTTGCCTGTCAGCGGGAACCCGGTTATAAGATTAGCGGTTCCGTGCCGGGAACGCCTGACGGCATGAAGGTGTATTTATATAATTGGAACACTCCGGTGGATTCCAGTGTCGTGAAAGGAGGAAAATTCATTTTGACGGGTAAAGTGGATGTCCCGACACGCTATCAGTTGTTGATTGATTTATCTCCGGATAAGGTCGAATCATACGAGAAAGATTTGCGGGGATCGGATGTGTTCGTGGACAACGTGGATATAAAGTATGAAAGTCCTTCTATTGATTCATTACCTTCCCGTAACAGTTTTCGGCGAAAAGTGAAAGGAAACGTGACAGTAACGGGTTCACCGGTGCATGATTTATTCTTGAGTTATCAAGAAAAGCTTAAACCTTATCGAACCAGGAATAGTGAGGCATGGGATAAATATTTGCAGGTTTATCATATCCCGGCAAGTGAGGGTGTGTTTAATACACGGGAGGGGATTGCGTTAACCCGGGAAATGAATGATGCCCAGAAAGAGATTACCCGAATTCAATGGGATTTCATAAAAGCTAATCCGAAGTCGCCGGTTTCCGTGGATGTGGCACAGAATATGGTTTATACTGCGAAATTCTCAAAAGCAGATATGGATAATTTGTTGCAGGCTATAGATACTTCCTTACGTGAAACTCCAGGGTATAAACAATTGAAAGAGAGTTTGGAAAGTATGGCCCCAATTGCTTTAGGAGAGAAGTACAGGGACCTGGAATTGGTGGATGAGAACGGTAAAACGGTACACTTGTCTGATTACGTGAAGCCGGGTCAATATAATATGGTAGAATTTTGGGCCTCTTGGTGTGGTCCGTGTCGGGGGGAGATTCCTCACTTGCGCCACGTGTACGATGCTTATGGAAAGGGGAAAGATGCCTTTAACATGATCAGCGTTTCGATCGATGACAAGGAAAAAGATTGGAAACAAGCCTTGAAAGAAGAGAATATGAAATGGACACAATTATGTGATTTAAAGGGTTGGAAAGGTGAGGTAATTAATAAATACAAAATACAAGGCGTTCCTTTCTGTTTGATTCTGGATAAGGAAGGACGTATTATAGATCACGGGGTGAGAGGTTCGGAGTTGGATGTCGTGTTGATCAAGTATTTGGGTGATCGTTATGAAGAGTAAATAGCTTCTCGTAAACATACACAGTGGAAAAACCCTTCCCGGTTCTGGAAAGAATGTCGGGAAGGGTTTTTATTTATTTCATTCTTTGTAATATACTCGTTTCACGCGGTGAGAGATGCCCGTGAGGATTTCGTACGGGATGGTTCCCAGTTGCTTCGATAATTCGGTGACGAGGATATGTTTCCCGAAAATCTCCACCTCGTCCCCGATGGTGGCATTTGTGTCCGTGACATCGATCATGCAGGTGTCCATGCAGATGTTACCGATAATTGGCACTCTTTTCCCTTTGACGAACACGTTACCGACACGATTGCTCAAGTGACGGTTCAGCCCGTCGGCATACCCGACCGGGATTACGGCGATTCGGGAAGGACGGGTGGTGTAACTTTTGCGTCCATACCCGATGGATTGGCCTTCCGGAACCTCACGGATGGACGAGATGTAGGTTTTAAAACTACTTACAGGTTGGAGGTTGGCGTGCGTGGCACTGATACCGTGTAAACCGATCCCGAGGCGAACCATGTCGAAGTGGTGTTGCGGGAATCGTTCGATCCCGGCAGAATTCAGAATGTGTCGCCAGATTTTATAGTTGAATTGGGCTTGGATTCGTTCGGTCATTCGTTCGAACAGATGTATTTGTCCCAGTGTGAACTCGTCATGCATGGTCTCGTCGCTTCCTGCGAGATGGGAGAACATGGAACGGATGTACACGGAGCGTTCCGTTTGGAAAAATTCCAGTAAGTGCGGGAGATCCTGTTCGTCGAAACCGGAACGATTCATGCCGGTATTCAGTTTGATATGTACGGGGAATCGTTTGATCCCGTGTTTATTCAGTGCCCTGTTGAAATCTTCGAGAATGTCCAGTGCGTAGATTTCCGGTTCGAGGTTGAACATGATCATGTTGTCAAAGGCTTCTCGTTCGGGATTCATGACGGCAATCGGGATGGTAATTCCCGCGGCCCGTAATTCGATGCCCTCGTCGGCGAAAGCGACCATGAGATAATCTACCCGGTGATATTGTAACAACGAGGCGATTTCACGGGAGCCACTACCGTACGAGAAGGCTTTGACCATGACGGCAATATGTGCGTCGGTCAGTGACCGGAAATGATTCAGGTTGTGAACCATGGCGTCCAAGTCAACTTCCAATATGGTGCTATGTGATTGTTTTTGTAGGAATCCGGCGATGTATTCGAATTGAAACGCCCGGGCGCCTTTGATCAAGATGATCTGGTTATTGAAATTATCCCGTTCTTCCTGACGGAGAAAATGTTCCGTGTCCTCGTAGAACCGGGAATTAGCGGCAAAATCATGACGATGTTCACTCAAGTGTTTACCGATCCCGATGAACAGGGATATATTTGCTTGGCGGAGAGTCTCGGCAATAGAAGGGTACAAGTCGTCTCCGGCTTTTCCCGTATCCATGAAATCGGATAGGATAACGACCCGCTCTTTCGAGGCATCCTGCGTTGCCAGTATATTCAACGCCAGTTGGAAAGAGGATGGGTCTGAATTATAGTAGTCGTTCACGAGCGTACAATTATTGATCCCGTCTTTGATTTCCATGCGCATGGCAATGGCGGAAAGCTGTTGTACTCGTGAGGTGATCACGTCGGGAGAATATTGTTTTAATAGCAATATGCTGACGGCGTTCATGCAATTTTCGTAGGAGGCAATGTCCGGAAATGGAATATCAAGGATAAAGTGCTTATTACCGAATGTCACCTGTACGTCCCTGTGTCCGAGTGCGATGTTCATTGTTTTTACATGAATGTCAGCCTTCGGGTCTTCCCCCCAAAGAAGAAACGAGGTGGTAGAAGGTACTCGTGTTTTGATATATTCCAGCGCCTCTCCTGTTTGCCCGATCACCCATTGGCAAGACGTGAATAGTTGTGCTTTCTCGGCTAGTTTTTCTTCTCTGGAGGCAAAGTTTTCTCCGTGTGCATCCCCGAGATGCGTGAAAATACCGATAGTTGGCTGTATCATCTGTTGCAAGTGCTGCATTTCTCCTTTTTGGGATATCCCGGCTTCTATAATGGCAATTTCGGTTTTTGGATCAATTCCCAGTAGAGATAGAGGAACTCCTACTTGCGAATTGTAACTCCGGGGACTGCGGTACACGGCGTGATCGTTTGCCAGGAGTTGGTAGAGCCACTCCTTTACGACAGTCTTCCCGTTACTTCCGGTGATCCCGATGACCTCGGCTTGCGTGTGTTGTCGATGATGGGCGGCTAGCTGTTGTAAAGCAGTCAATACATTTTCAACGACAATGAAGTTGGCACCTGTCAATTGGTTGAATTCTTCTCGAAATTCACTGATGACAAAGGCTCGTACTCCATCGGTGTATAGTGTACGGATGTAATCGTGTCCGTTATGATTGTTCCCGGTTAAGGCAAAAAATAGGGTATGTTCAGGAGTAACAACAGAACGGCTGTCTATGCTGTATTCCATGATTTCCACGGGTATCCCGCAATGTAAAGTACCGTTAATGATTTCGGCGATTTCGTTCATAATAATTGAAAATTGAAAATTGAAAATTGAAAATGAGGGATTTGCAATTTTCAATGGTGTTGTTCTAATAACTGCAAAGCTACGGATTTTAAAGGCTCGTTTTACTTGCTTGCTAAAGAAAATTTTGATGTTGTGTGCGGTGAGTTTGGGGAATGAGGGGGTGTGTACCAATTTCTCGCTAAACTCTGACTGAACAGGGATTGAAGTATCGTGTTAGAGCAACGGGGCGAAAAGTCGGGCTAGAGATTCCCGGATTTTATCCCGTTTCGGGCGGAATTTCCAGCGGTGGATGCTGATTTCGGAACTACCTTTCAGGTCGTCCAGAAAATCAGAACCGAGTTGGCGACTGACGTTGCGGTCGTAGATGATGAGGTTGACTTCAAAGTTTTGCTCGAAACTACGGATGTCCATGTTGGCGGTACCCACGGAAGATACCAGTCCGTCCATGACGATCACTTTACTGTGGTTGAATCCTTTACGATATTGAAATACTCGAACCCCGGCTTCCAGTAGTTCCTCCACGTAGGAGCGTGTACACCAGTGCGTGAGTAGCGAGTCGGATTTATACGGGATCATGATACGCACGTCCACGCCGCTCATGGCGGCGGTTTTCAGCGAGTTGATCGTGGTCTCTCCCGGCATGAAATAGGGGGTCGAGATGAAAACGTACTTCTTGGCCATGTTGATCAGCGTGAAGTAGGCTTGTTGGATGGATGTCCAATCGCTATCGGGACCGGATGCCACGGTTTGAACAACCACGTTGCCATCGACTTTCTTGTTGGGAAGGTATTCCGCCTTGTTCAGTAGAAGTTCCTGGCGAACAAAGTACCAGTCAAACAGGAAAACCACTTGCAACGAGGTGACGGCTTCTCCTTTCACTTTCAGGTGGGTGTCACGCCAGATGCCGATGCCGGGTAATCCGTGCAGGTAACGGTCGGCGAAGTTTAACCCGCCAATGAACCCGGTGTCCCCGTCCACGACGACGATTTTCCGGTGGTTCCGGTAGTTCACCTTGTTCGTGAACAAGGGAAAACGTACGGGAAGGAAGGGGTATATCTGAATCCCGGCGGCCTGCATCTCTTTGATGTAACGTTTGGGTAATTTCCACGACCCCACGTCATCATAGATCACACGAACTTCCACGCCTTCCTTGGCTTTGGCGATAAGTAATTCTTTCAGTTTCTCTCCGAGTTCTCCTTTATCAATGATATAGTATTCGAGGTGAATGTATTTTTTGGCTTTGGCGATGGCCTTGAAGATCGAACCGAAAGTAGCCTCCCCGTTATTCAGAATCTCGATCGTGTTATTTCGGGAAAGAAGGGCTTTGCTGTTGTTCAAGAGTAATGTCATCAACGGTTTCACCGCTTCCATGTCTTCTTTTTTCAACAATTCGGCTTTCTTGATACGTTGTTTCTGGTCCTCGCTCATGTATTGCAACCACTTGAAGTCGCCCAAGCCTTTCATGGAGAACATCTTGATCTTCCGGTAATTCATGCCGAAATAGATGTAAAAGAATAGCCCGACGCCGGGTGCCAGCACGAGTACGAGTATCCACGCAAGTGTACGTACCGGATTTCTGTTTTCCAGTATGATCGTGTATATGATCGCCAAGATGGTGAGAATATACAGTACAATGCCAATGTCAATCGCAATACCCGTCCAGTTCACGCAATTAAATTTTCAATTTTCAATTTTCAATCTTCAATTAAACCGTATCTTTGTTCCATGAATACGATGTTTGATTTACAACAATACGCATTACAGGAGCTAAAGGATACTTATACCGAGCATGAAATAAAAGTTTTATGCTCTCTTGCCTTTTGCAAACTATTGCATTGTACAAATATAGAAATCCATCTTAACAAACACGAATTTTTGGCAAAAAGCTTTATCGATAAATTCCTTCTCGTCGTGGAAGAGTTAAAAACGAATAAACCGATCCAGTATATATTGGGAGAAACGGAATTTGCCGGTATTGATTTCCAGCTAAATAGCGAAACCTTGATTCCCCGGTCGGAGACGGAAGAACTGGTGATGTGGATCGTGGAATCGGGTGTGCAGCCGGGTGCGAGTGTTTTGGATATTGGAACGGGGAGTGGGTGTATCATCGTGTCGTTGGGTAAGTTATTGAAAGGAGTACAGCTTTGTGGGGTGGATATTTCCCCGGAAGCCGTGCGACAAGCTGCCGACAATGCCCGGAGAAATGGCGTGGAGGTGAAATTTGAAGTACGTGATATATTGCGTTACGAGGCATGGGAATGGCCCGGTTTCGACGTGATCGTGAGCAATCCGCCTTATGTGCGGGAGTCGGAGAAGGCGCTTATGCACGATCGGGTGTTGAATTATGAACCCTCCCGGGCTCTTTTCGTGCCGGATACTGATCCGTTAATGTTTTACCGGAAGATTGCCGGATTCGGTCGTGATCATCTGAACCGGGGTGGATTGTTGTTTTTCGAGATCAACGAGGCTTTTGGGAAAGAAACCGTCGAGTTACTTCGGGAGATGGGGTACGAGGATATTGAATTGAGGAAAGATATTAATGAACGGGAGAGAATGGTGAAAGCCCGGGGAAATTTTAAATTCTAAATTACATCGAAAGTGGATGCGAAGAAAGCGTTGAATATTGTTGCCGGGCAGTGTAGTAAAAAGGAGTATTGTAGTTTTGATATTCTTAAAAAGTTACAGAGGTGGGAGTTAGAGGAAAAGGATATTGCTGCGGTTATGGAGTTTTTGGTGAAGAATCATTTCTTGGATGATACTCGCTTTGCAGAGGCGTATGCCCGGGATAAGCATCGTTTTAATCGCTGGGGAAAGTTGAAGATCATGCAAATGCTCCGGCAAAAGCGTGTGCCGGAACGTATTATCGAACAGGCTTTGTCTTCTTTACCCGATGAGGAAAGTGACGCCACGTGTCTGGCGCTGTTGAAACAAAAGAATCGGGGATTAAAAGAGGAGGACCCGTATAAGCGAAAAGCAAAGCTTTTCCGCTTTGCTTTGAGTCGTGGCTTTGATTATGAAACGATCAGTCGGTGTATCGATCAATTGCAGGATTGAATTATCCCATCTCGCTTACTTTTTCCAGCGCCTCCATGTTCGTAATCTTGATTTGCTTGCCGGAGAGTTCCAGTATGCCTTCCGAGGCAAAGTTGGAGAGCGTGCGGATGGCATTGGAGGTGGTCATGTTCGAGAGATTGGCCATGTCTTCCCGCGAGAGACAAATTTTCAGGGTCATGTTATCGTCCTCGAACCCGTAAGTGTCTTTCAGCACGAGCAAGGCCTCAGCCAGACGTCCGCGAATATGTTTTTGCGTGAGTGTTACTGTTCGGCGGTTCGAGAATCCGAGGTCGGTAGCCAACGCCCGGATCACGTTCATGGCAACATCCGAGTTACTACGTACGATACCGAAAATAAGTTCTGTTTTCATGATACAGACGATGGATTCCTCAAGAGCCTCCGCTGATGCGATGTGCATTTCCTCGGCAAAGAAAGCCCGGTAGCCGATAAACCCGACGGGTTTTGCCATACGCACGATTTGTTCCCGTCCCGCGATACCTTTCTTGGCGATTTTAGCTTTCCCGGTGATCAGACAAATTAACCCGAAAGGTTTATTCCCTTCTTCGTAAATCAAGTCTCCTTTCCTGTACATTTTGCAAATGCTGGTTTGGCGAATAATGCTTTTGCTACTTTCGTCAAGACTTGCAAAAAGGGAATTGGGACTATCAATGCAAATGTTGCAATATTTTTCGTGTAACTCTTTGTCTTTTATCGTTCTCATAAACTCGTTCTCTTATCTGGTGTTATAGTTTGGCAACAAGTGGCATACGGCGTCCGCTGCCGAACGCTTTTTTACTGACTTTCAGTATCGGCGGGCATTGTGCCCGTTTGTAGTCGTTACGATTGACCAAGGTTATCGTTTTTTCAACGATTTCCGGGGCGAATCCTTTCGCTATAATTTCCTGTTTGGAACTATTTTCTTCGAGATATAGTTTCAAGATAGCGTCGAGTGTGTCGTAATCTGGTAGGGAGTCCTGATCTTTTTGCCCGGGCCGCAGTTCGGCAGAGGGGGCTTTCGTGATGGTATTCTCGGGGATTAATTCCCCGTTTCGATTCACGTAACGGGATAATTTGTACACGTCGGTTTTGTACACGTCGCCCAGCACGGAAAGCGATCCGCACAAGTCCCCGTACAGGGTACCATAACCCACGGCTGCCTCGCTTTTATTGGAGGTGTTCAAAAGGATGTGACCGAATTTATTGGAAATGGCCATAACGAGAGACCCGCGAATACGGGCTTGCAGGTTTTCTTCGGCCACGTTGAAGGGTGCATCCTTGAAAACAGGGTGTAGCGTGGCGATAAAATTGTCGTATATTTCTTTTATGGGTAAGGTTTCGTGAGAGATGCCCAAGTTTTTGGCTAGGTCAACGGCATCTGTGACAGAGTGGTCGGTGGAGAATCGGGAAGGCATCAGTATGCCCAGCACGTTTTCTTTTCCAAGGGCTTCTGTAGCCAGTGCGGCGACAAGAGCCGAATCGATTCCCCCGGAAAGTCCGAGTACGGCTTTTGAGAACCCGTTTTTGTGGAAGAAATCTTTTATTCCGAGGATAAGTGCATCGTGAATAAGAGCAATGGAATCCGGTCCTTTTTCTTTGAGGGCCGGGGCATTAAGCAGTCTTTCCGTGTCGATGACCATGAAATCTTCTTTGAATGCGGCTAGTTTGTATGTTGAAATCCCTTTGCTGTTAACCACGAAGGAGTTTCCGTCAAATATCAGGGAGGCGTTCGCTCCCACGTGATTGAGTGATATGAGCGGGCATTTCTGTTTCCGTGCGATGTATGATAGACTTTCTTTCCGGTAAGCAAAACTTTCCGTGGTGAAAGGTGTTGAACCGACATGTACGATGATCGTGTCGGTCTTCTCGATCATGTTGGATTCGTACTCGTCGAAGATGACCCGGATATTCTGGTTCTTGTAGCGTAGGGGCGTGTTGGATTCTCCCGGGATGAAGTACCGGCTCTCGTCGAAAACGTCGTAGTCGCTCAATATGGTTTTGTTTACCCCGCCTCGCACTTCCCCGTCGTACATGAAAAACATGGCGTTCATCAAGATGCCATCTTCCAAGTCTAGGTTCGGGCCGCCCACTAATGCCGCTATATTATGACATTGCTCGGCGATCTTTTCAATGCTGACACGGCATTCGTTCACGAAATATTCTTTCTCGAAAAGGTCTTGCGGGTAAGCCCCACAGATGGCGTGTTCGGGAAAAAGAACGAGTTCCGCTTTCATGGCTTTCGCCTTTTTTATGGCAGCAATAATAAGATCCTTATTTTTGGAAATATCTCCGATGTGGTAGTTGATTTGAGGTATCGCTATTTTCATAATTCTGCACGTTGTATCCCTTGACGGGATGGATTGTTGGTAAGCGTCCAAATATATCTGGTAACTCTTTGGCAGCTTGTTTTGTTTATTGCTGCAAAAGTACGATTTTTGCGCAAAATAATGAATAAAGATTAGGAAGATTGTTTACCATGGATAAAAAAGAATTGCGAAAACAGGTTAAAGTTTTGAAAAGCCAGTATTCTCTGGAACAAAAGGTGGAGATGTCTCGTCCCTTGTGGGAGGAATTGGAGCAGACGGATTTTTTCAAGGAGGCCCGGACCGTGTTGCTCTACTGGTCGATGGACGACGAGGTATTCACGCATGATTACGTCTGCAAGTGGGCGGGGGAGAAGACCGTCCTATTGCCTTGCGTGAAAGGGGACGTGTTGGAATTACGGGTGTTCAAGGGCATGGAATCCCTGCAACCGGGAGAGGCTTTCGGCATATTGGAGCCTGTTGGCGAATTATACACGGATTACGATGCGATTGACTTGATTGTCGTGCCGGGCGTGGCTTTTGATCGCCACGGTAATCGTCTGGGACGAGGTCGCGGGTATTACGATAAGATTTTGAAAGAGACACGTGTTGCCCGGAAAGTGGGGATTTGTTTCGGGTTCCAGTTCGTGGAAGAGGTGCCTGTCGATGAGCTGGACGTGCGGATGGATCTCGTGATTCATGGGATTTGACGGGGCATTCCTTGGGTAAAGTTTGAAAATTGGGCGGTTGTTGGGTGACTGTTAGGCGCTGTCGCCCGATTGTCGCCGCCTTATCGCCCGATTATTGCCGCCATTTTAACAAAGAATAAGTAAAAATAACTTTGGCCACGTTCCGGTTGTTCACGGGAACAAGGATACGACTTGCAAACAAGCGTGAGGCATCGTGCTTTTACAACCCCGTGAGAAGGGTTGATTTGAAGGAGTTATCGGTAATGGTTTCGAATAGGTACAAAAAGAAAGCTGCCCCGAGAGAGGCAGCTTTGTTCTTTTCTTTTTATGATGATTAAGCTTCTTTCGGAGCTCCAACAGGACATACACCAGCGCAAGCCCCGCATGAGATACATTCATCAGCATTGATTTGATAGTGATCATCACCCATAGAGATTGCTCCTACCGGGCACTCTGATTCACATGCTCCACAAGAAATACAATCATCAGATATTACGTAAGCCATTTCTAAAAAAATTTGTTTGTTAATAATGACGCGAAAATAAGACCTATAATTGAAACAAAAAACTTTTTCAGAATAAAAAGGGTTGTTCCGTGTGAAAACTTGTCATTGAAAATGGCGGATTTTTGATTGTTTATTATTGATTTTCAGTGTGTTGTTTTGGTTTTTGATGTGGTATTGATGAATGCTTATTTATATTGATTGTAAACTTTGGAAAAAGGAAAAAGTGTTGTGATTCTGATAATTTGTTCGTACATTTGCGCCGCATTAAAAGTACGGGGATAGTTTTAAACGTGTAATGGGAATGCAGACGTGGCTTATAACCCCGGGGCATCAGTCTGGATTTGAGTAGCACAAGCAATGTTATTATTATGCAAGTATTTGATTTAAAAGGAGAAGTAAGAAACGATTTAGGTAAAAAAGCTACCAAAGCTGTAAGATATGCGGAGAAAGTTCCATGCGTTCTTTATGGTGGAGAGGCAAACGTTCATTTCGCGGTTTTGGATAAAGATTTGAAGAAACTTCTTTACACTCCTAATGTATATCTGGTAAATTTGGATCTTGATGGTAAATCTTACGGAGCCGTGATGAGAGATATTCAATTTCACCCGGTGACGGATAAGGTTTTACATATTGATTTCTACCAGACCTCAGAGGATAAGCCAGTTGTAATGGACGTTCCTGTTCGGGTAACGGGACACGCTGCCGGAGTTCAAGCCGGAGGTAAGTTGGCTATCATCACTCGTAAGTTGAAAGTAAAAGCTCTTCCAAAAGATATGCCGGATGAAGTGGTTGTTGATGTTACTTCTTTAGGTGTTGGTAAGGCTATTAAAGTACAGGATATTCACGTGGAAGGCGTAGAGTTAATGAATGCCAAGAGCGTTGTGGTTGCTCAGGTTAAATTGACAAGAGCTGCAAGAGCTGCACAAAGCGCTCAATAGTAGTTTGAAAAAATAGACAGATGAAATATCTTATTGTGGGATTGGGCAACATAGGTCCCGAGTACCAGAATACACGACATAACATCGGATTTAAAGTATTGGACGCCTTTGCTAAGGCGTCCAATGCTGTTTTTGAAGATATGCGTTATGGTGCGGTTGCCACGGTGAAGTTGAAGGGACGTACCCTGATTTTGTTGAAACCGAACACGTACATGAACCTGAGTGGTAAGGCGGTCAGTTACTGGATGCAAAAAGAGAAAATCGAGTTGTCGAACCTTTTCGTGGTGGTAGATGACTTGGCGTTACCTTTCGGGACGATCCGTTTGAGAGGCAAGGGAAGTGACGGGGGACATAACGGTTTGAAGAGTATTAACCAGTTGCTGGGAACACAGGATTACGCTCGTTTGCGTTTTGGTATCGGGAACGAGTTCCCCAAGGGAAAACAGGTGGATTACGTGTTGGGAGAGTGGTCTTCGGAGGAAGAGGAACGTTTTCCGGCCATGTTGAAGCATTGCGGGGAGGTGATCGAGAATTTTATTTTTATCGGGGTAGATAAGACGATGAGCCTGTGTAATAATTTGCGATTTTAGATTTACGATTTGTGATTTTGAAGTCGTGATTCCGAATTTTAAAATGAAGATTTCAGGTTCGTGATTTCTGGTCAGCATTTGTTTTGTCATTTGCAGAATAAGTTTTAGCTTTGACAGATTGTAAGTTATAAATGAATAAGCCGTGGAGAAGGTTAGAATAGATAAATGGTTGTGGGCGGTTCGGATTTTCAAAACCCGCTCGTTAGCCGCAGAGGAATGTGGTAAAGGTCACGTCTCTATCGGTGATGCGCACGTGAAAGCGTCCCGGGAGGTAAAGGTCGGGGATGTCGTGAAAGTACGGGTTCCGCCGATTGAACGGGAATACGTGGTGAAACAAATCACCGATAAACGAATGTCTGCCCAGTTGGCCGTCGATTTCGTGAAAGAGATCACCTCGCAGGAGAAACTGGATATTCTCCGGGGAACTTTCATGCAATTCGAGAGCCGGGATCGAGGAACAGGACGTCCCACGAAACGGGATCGAAGGTTGATTGATAAACTCAAAGAACTTTGAAATTTTAGATTTGATGATTTTAGATTCCAGCCGTATAAGGCTCATGTTTCTAATCGTAAATCATAAATCGTAAATCATAAATTAGTATGTTGATAGCACGCGAGAAGAGAAAGAGTAATGTGGCCGAATATATCCTGTATATGTGGCAGGTGGAGGATATGTTGAGGGCGATGCAGATGGATATTGAGCTGGTGAACCGGAACGTGGTGAGCCAGTTCGGGGGGGATGACGCGACACGGAAGGAGATCAGCGATTGGTATGACAACTTGATCGAGATGATGAGGAAAGAGGAGGTGACGAAGAGCGGGCACGTGCAGGTGGTGAAGAACATGGTGAACGAGTTGACGGAGTTGCATTTCCATTTACTCCATAACGTGCAGGATATGAAGTACAAGCAGTTGTTCATGATGGCTGCGAATAATTTGCTGGATTATCGCCGGAAGACGAACTTGCCGGAGGAGGTTTCCGATGTCGAGCTGGCACTTCATGCTCTTTATGGGCATTTGATGTTGCGATTACAGAAAAAAGAGATAAATTCGCAAACGACAATGGCAATGGAGACGTTTAGCCGGATGCTGGCTTACCTAGCACTGCGGTACAAAGAGGTGGAGGAGAACGAGGAGATGATGTGATTTGTTGTCGAGTAATTCATGATTAAATCAATCGATATGAAGAGATTATTATTGTTGGCAATTGTTTTGTTCGGAGCGGTAAACGCTTGGGCAGAGGAGGGATCAAAGGAATTTAAGAAGAGCTTTCCCGCGGCATCCATTAACGAGTTGACGGTTACGAACCGCTATGGGAATATCGATGTTAAGCAGGAAGGTGACGAGTTTTCCATCACGACTTCCGTGTGGGTGGAGGCAAAAACAAAAGCCAAGGTTGACGAGATATTAGAGTATATTTCCATAACGGCCAAGGAGCAAGGGGCTGTGTTGAACGTGGAGACGTTGTTCCAGAAGGATATGAGCCTGCGGCAGATGTTCGCGGGGGTGACGGTGAGCGTTGACTATCATATCAAGGTTCCGAAAGGTAAGAAAGTACGTCTGGTATGCACGGAGGGAGGCGCCTCGGTGGCCGATTTCGTGGGGGATATGAGCGTGGAGATCGTATCCGGTAATTTTAAGGCCAATTCAGTGACGGGTGGAGAGTTTTCCGTGAAACAGAATAAGGGAGAATTTGAGGTGGAGAAATTGGGAAACATGACGGCCGAGTTCAAATCCTGTAAGGTGAAGATCGGGGAAGGGAAGGAGATGAAACTGGATTGCACGTCAACGACTTTGCAGTTGATGGAGGCGGATAAACTTTCGTTGAAGACATCGGGAGGAACCTGTTATCTGGGGATGGTCGAGGATATGGACGGGACTTCTTTCTACACGAAATACGAGGTGCAGGATATTGGCGGGTCGCTCAAGATGGATATGCGTTGGGGAGAGTTGAACGTGCGTAATATCAATTTCTCGTTCGCCACTGTTGACGTGAAAGGTTCTTCCACGAAGGTGGGATTGACTTTCATGGAAGGATGCGGTTACACGCTAGAGTTGGCACGTAATAAAAATTTGAAGGTGGAATTGCCCGAGGGCGTGACGTTGGAGAATAAACCGACGACGGATAAGAATACCGTGCTGGAGACCGGGTTTATCGGGAATAAAAAATACGCGGGAAAAGTGAATCTGAATTTGTCGGGAGGAAGTCTTTTTATTCAATAAAATGTATCAAACACATATATTTGCTAATGGATTACGATTAATCCATAACTATGTTCCGAATAAAGCCGCTTATTGCGGGTTGATTATAAACGTGGGGAGCCGGGATGAACGGGAGGATGAACTGGGAATGGCTCATTTTATAGAACACGTGATTTTTAAAGGTACGGAGAAACGTAAAGCCTATCATATATTGAGTCGTCTGGAAGATGTCGGGGGTGAGTTAAATGCTTATACCACGAAGGAGGACACGTGCGTGTATGCCACGTTTATGGCAAAGGATTACGAGCGTACGTTGGAATTGTTTGCCGACATCGTGTTTCATTCGGTGTTCCCGGAGAAGGAGATAGAGAAGGAGAAGGACGTGGTGCTGGACGAGATAAACTCGTACAAGGATAACCCGGGAGAGTTGATTTTCGACGATTTCGAGGAGCTGATTTATACCGGTTACCCGATCGGACGGAATATTCTGGGTGACGAGGCTTCCGTGGAACGGATTTCCCGGGATATGGTGCTGGATTTCGTGAGACGTAATTATTTCCCGAACCGGATGGTGATTAGCTCGGTCGGGGATATCCCGTTCGAGAAGTTGGTGCGTCTGGTGGAAAAGTATTTTTCGCCTTACGAGGCCGGAACTCCGTTGAAGGCTCGGATTAAGCCGGAGATTTACACTCCCCGTTTCGTGGAGATGGATCGGGACACGCACCAAAGTCATTGTATTATCGGGAATATCGCTTACGATTACACAGAGGATAACCGATTGGCCTTATCGCTGTTGATGAACTTGTTGGGAGGGACGGGGATGAATTCCCGTTTGAATTTGAATATCCGTGAAAAGTACGGTTTGGCTTATAATATCGAGGCGTCGTACACGCCTTATTCGGACACGGGGGTATCCATGATTTATTTCGGTTGTGACCCGGAAAATGCCGAATGGTGTCTGAATTTGTGCAAGAAGGAGATGCGGGCCTTGTATGAAGAAAAGTTGGGACCCTTGCAGTTGAAACGGGCAAAGGCTCAGATGGTGGGGCAACTGGCGATCTCGTCGGAGAATTACGAGAACTTGATGTTGTCGATCGGGAAGAGTTTCTTGATTTACGATAAGGTGGATAGTCTTGAAGATATTTATACCCAGATCGAGGAAATTACACCGGAGTTGCTGATCCGGGTGGCGAAGGAGGTCTTCGACGTGGAGAAGCAATCTGTATTACTATATAAATAGAGACTGTCATGTTGGAAATGGATGCTGAATTGGAACAATATATACTGGCGCATAGCGAGCCGGAGGGGGAGGTGTTGGCCGAGTTGTCAAGGGCGACCCATCTGAATGTATTGCGTCCGAGAATGTTATCCGGGAATTTGCAAGGGCAGTTCCTGAAAATGATATGCCGGATGATTGGCGCCCGTCGGGTGCTGGAGATCGGGACATACACGGGGTATGCCGCTATTTCGATGGCTTCCGGGTTGGAGAAAGGGGGAGTGCTGCACACGATCGACGTGAACGATGAGTTGGAAGATTTCACTCGCCAATATATTGAAAAAAGCGGTTTGCAGGAGCGTATCGTTTTTCACGTGGGGGATGCTTGCAAGATTATTCCCACGCTGGATGAAATGTTTGATCTGGTGTTTATCGATGCCGATAAACGGGAATATTCGGAATATTACCGTTTGGTGTTTGATAAGGTTCGTCACGGGGGAATCATTGTCGCGGATGACGTGTTGTGGGATGGCAAGGTGGCGGACCCGCAGGTGAAACCGGATGCCCAAACGAAAGGTATATTGGACTTTAATGAAATGGTGCAGGCTGATAGCCGGGTGGAGAATATCCTGTTGCCTGTTCGTCACGGGCTAATGATCGT
The DNA here is from genome assembly GCF_040920905.1 of Butyricimonas sp. RTP31003st1_G1_RTP31003_210430. NCBI lineage: Bacteria > Pseudomonadati > Bacteroidota > Bacteroidia > Bacteroidales > Odoribacteraceae > Butyricimonas > Butyricimonas sp. RTP31003st1_G1_RTP31003_210430. The sequence continues at coordinate 59,008 of NZ_JBCOSQ010000002.1, forward strand.
GAGAAAAGTTTAGAATTTAAAATTTAAAGGCTATCTTTGTTCTATCATCTATTGAAAATTGAATAGCGCATTTTCAATTTTCAATTTTCAATTTTCAATTATTATGAGGCAATATTTAGATTTACTGGATAGAATTTTGACGGAGGGGACGGTGAAGGAGGACCGGACGGGGACGGGAACGATTAGCGTGTTCGGTCACCAGATGCGGTTTAACCTGGAAGAAGGTTTCCCTTTGCTGACCACGAAGAAATTGCACTTGAAGTCAATTATATACGAGTTGTTGTGGTTCCTAAACGGCGATACGAACGTGAAGTATTTGCACGATCACGGGGTGAGTATCTGGGATGAATGGGCAGATGAAGAGGGTGGATTGGGACATATCTATGGTTACCAATGGCGTTCATGGCCTAAGCCGGACGGGACTTCTCTGGATCAGATTTCCCAAGTGGTGCATGACATCAAGCATAGTCCGAATTCCCGTCGGTTGATCGTGAGTGCATGGAATGCCGGGGATATTGAAAATATGGCATTGCCCCCTTGTCATGCGTTATTTCAGTTTTACGTGGCTAACGGGAAATTGTCCTGCCAATTGTATCAGCGTAGTGCCGATACTTTTTTAGGCGTGCCGTTTAATATTGCCTCGTATGCTTTGTTGACCATGATGATGGCGCAAGTGTGCGGTTTGAAACCGGGAGAATTTGTACATACCTTGGGTGACACGCATATTTACTTGAATCATATCGAACAGGTGAAATTGCAGTTGACACGTGAACCCCGTGCTTTACCCCGGATGGAAATCAACCCGGATGTGAAAAGCATATTCGATTTTAAATACGAAGATTTCACGTTGTGCGATTATAACCCGCATCCACATATAAAGGGGGCGATATCGGTATAATGTAGAATTTAGAGTTTAAAATTTAGAATGAAAAGATTCCTGAAGGCGGGGAGTATTCGAACTCTCCCTCTGCCAGAGAAAGCTAAAAGGTAAAAGTTAAAAACTAAAAGTTTAAAGTTGGAAATCAAAAAGCATTGGCTTTGTGTGGTTGGAATCTAAAATCATAAATCATTAAATCTAAAATTAATTCGATGGTTTTATCAATAATAGTAGCAGCGGCAGAGAATAATGTTATCGGAAGGGATAACGGGTTGATATGGCGACTTTCGGCTGATTTGAAACGTTTTAAGGCTTTGACCACGGGGCATACGATATTAATGGGACGGAAGACGTTCGAGTCGATCGGTCGGGCATTGCCTAACCGGAGGAATATTGTTATTTCCCGGAATCCGGAATTTGAGGCCGCTGGATGCGAGGTCGTGCATAGCGTGGAGGAAGCTTTGGAGTTAACGAAAAATGAAGACGAGGTGTTCGTGACCGGGGGCGGGACGATTTACAAGAAGTTGTGGGATAAAGCAGACCGGTTGTATCTTACCGTTGTCCATCAGGAATGTGAGGGCGATACAGTGATTCCGTCTGTTGACCCCGAAGTTTGGAGAGAGGTTGCGAGAGAAGTGGGGAAGGCGGATGAGAAAAATGAATGTGATTACACGTTTATAAATTACGAGCGGGTAAAATGATTGATTACCAAATTAATCCGAAATATAAGTCATTGGAAAAGGCCATTCTGGATATTCCTCGTCGTTTTGACCGGGAAGGAGAGGTCATTGATAACAAGCGGAACGTGATTAAGATATTGGACGTGGAAGGAGAACGTTTTAACGTGAAATCCTTTAAGAAACCCAATGTCATTAATCAATTCGCATATGCTTACGTGCGGAAGGGAAAGGCTCAACGCTCGTTCGAGTATGCGAATACGTTGTTGGAGAGGGGTGTGGATACCCCGGAACCGATTGCTTATATCGTTTATCGGAATATCTTCGGGGTAACCCGTAGTTTTTATATTTCCCGGCAGGAAGAGTATGATTATACTTTTCGGGATTTGCGGGTGAAACGTCCGGCTGATCTGGAATTTATTTTACGGGAGTTCACTCGGTTCACGTATCATTTTCACACGCAATCTATCTATTTTATCGACCATTCACCGGGGAACACGTTGATCCGGAGAGAGGGTGAACGGGTTCATTTTATGTTGGTTGACTTGAACCGGATCAAGTTCATGACGATTTCCCCGTTGGTGGGATTGAAGAACTTTTACCGCTTGAATGCAACAGATGATATGATTGATATTATCGCGGACGAATATGCCCGATTGACACATTCGGACGCGATGGAAATGACCCGTTTGTTGAAAGAGTGGACTCATGCCCACGACGAGCTGGTACTCAAACGGAAAGCCAAGAAGAAGAGTTAGTTTATCTTCTTTTGACTTTGCCGAACTTCTTGATACTGGTGTATTTACGCCAAAGATTTAATTTTCGTTTCTTGGGTACTCCGTGGCGGGAGATATAGTCTCTGGCGGCGTCAAGCATACGGTGGCAAACTTTCCCGTCCAGATAGGGGTCGTAGTTGTCGATGATCCATTTGCGTTTTGAGGCGAGTACGGTATCTTGAAGTACGAGATCGAAGGCGTCGGGAAGATCTTCCGGATGTTGAATATCCAGCCAGTAAATATCTTTGGCAATGGTCTTGTACGTGATGACTGGTTTGTCGAGTAGCAGGAATTCGTACACGGTCGAAGAGGTGTCACTAATCATGACATCGGCCATGATCTGGTATTTCGTGATATTGTGATCCTCTACCCAAAGCATATTTTCATGTTCCTCTGCCAATTGCCTGTATTCTTCCATCCATTCACTCCGGGTTAACGGGTGAAATTTCAGAATAAGTAAGACATCTTTTTCCCGGGCTAATTTTTCCAGTCCCTCTTTTATGAATGGCAGTGAAGTTAACGATGGAGAAAAGGTTGGGGCATACAAGGCCAATTTGCTTTTCTGGTGCTTTCGGAGTAGTGCGTTTTTTTCAGTGTCAAAAGTGTGGAGATTTTCATAAATCCAGTCTTGGCGAGGCCATCCTGTTTCTACAACTTCAAAATCCTTGTATTTTTTGGCAAGTGCTTTAAAGCCTTCCGTGAAGAATGGGCCTTGGGTAAAATAGGTGTCAAAATAACGGCGGATTACCCAATGATCCTTTTTCTCGGCAGCGTAGCCGTGAAAGATTTGTATTTTCACTCCCGGTAAATAGTAGGGAACGATGTTGCAGGGAACGAATAGGACATCCGGGGAAAAATCGTAGATTTCCTGTATGCTGTTTGTCCATTTCACCTCGTCTTTTAACGGAAAGTCCGGGATATTTTTGGGTTGAACATACCATATCACGGAATGTCCCCCTTCTTTATTGGCCTCGACTTCGAGAGGTTGTAAAATATTTATCGCGTATTTTTGTTCGCAAAATAGTACAATTTTCATGCTTGTAGGTGTTTGGGTATTCGATTGATGGCATCGTGAAAATCTTCGGGAGTGTCAAGCTCCATGGAGAAATAGGCGCTCGTGTCCACCGGATAGAAATATTGTCCTCGTGCAATCAAGCGTTCGAAGGCTAATTCATAAAAAACATTATCCAGTTTTTCGTGTAGGATCATGTGTTCCAGTTCTTCGTGTAGGGCAATGAGATAGGCATGAGATATTTTTTCAATGCCGATGGATTCACCAATGGCCTTTTCTATGGAACACGTTTTGCTGAGTTCTGTGATTTGATTTTTCCCGTTTACGATGACTTTGATCTCTTCCTCCCCGAGTTTATGACTGTCCAGTGCCAGGCAGTTAGCATGAGGGGCATCCCGTAATATTTTTATCATGAGCGGATCAAATAAAATGTCGCTGTCAAGTAGAATAATTTCTTTTTCCTGTTGAACTTCGGGTAATGCCAGCCACAAGGAATATATGTTATTGGTGGTGGCGTAAAGTTCATTGTGGATGAATTTGACGCTTAAAGAAGGGTAGCGAGTTTGCACGAAAGATTCCAGCATTTCATGCAAGTATCCGGTAACGATAACAATTTCACGGATATTATTTTCCAATAAGGCATCAATCGTTCTTTCCAACAAAGAACGATTGCCTATTTTTAACAGGCATTTCGGCCGATCGTTTGTGAGCGGTCGTAACCGGGAGGCAATGCCTGCGGCAAGGATTATAGCTTTCATACACGTTGCCGGGTTAGGATGGGGTTGACACGACTTCTTTGATGGTGTCTATCACCAAACGGTTTTGTTTTTGGGTTCCCAACGTGATCCGCATGTGCGTGTTAATATCTTCCTCGTTCATGAATTTGATGATTAGGTCTTTCGCTTTGAACGCATCCTGTAATTGGGATTTTAATGAAATCGGGTATTTCACCAGAATAAAGTTTGCTTCCGAGTGATACACTTTGAATCCTTCCAAGGCACCGATTTCCCGCATATAGGTTTCCCGGTCTTCTGCCATGAGGTCTGCCACGTTCTGGTAATAATCGTTTGCTTTCAATACGGCAATACCGATTTCTTCGGAAAGTCGGTTATAACCTAAATATTTCGTGCTGTAATTCAAGAACGAGGACAAATTCTTCCCGATAAAGGCAAAGCCGAGACGTAATCCGGGAAGTCCGTAGAACTTGGAGAGGGTCCGGATGATCAGTAAATTCGGAAACTCTTCAATGAGTGGTTTTATGTATGACGTGTCTTTATTGCTAAAAGATGCGTAAGCCTCGTCAATGACAATGGCTGTTTCCCGGGGAATAAAGGAGAGGATTTCGTGTAACTCTTCTTTTGACAAGGAATTTCCGGTCGGATTGTTCGGGGAGGCAATTAACACGATTTCCGGGTTTTCCCGTTCTACCGTTTCCCGGATGCTCTGAATATCATATTTGAACGTGTTTCCGTCCTCGAATAGCGGGTAGAAGACGGTTCGTCCGTTTACCTCGTCCGCGATGGATTTGTAGTACCACCATGAAAATTTAGGGATTAATAGTGTTTTTTGTTTTTGGCCACCGGATAGGAAGTAGTGAACGACTTGTTTTAATATATCTTCTCCACCATATCCCAAAATGACTTGTTTTTCCGGAATATCATATAGTTCGGCGATGTAATCGGATAGAATACTCTTTTTGCCTTCATCGTAAATTCTTGTGTAAAAACATAATTTGTCCGGATCAAAGTTTCTTAAGACTTTTTCAATTTCCGGGGCGGGACCGTAGTTGTATTCATTGCGGTCAAGGTATGCAATTTTCTTTCCCATCATAAATTGATCGTTTGTTGACATTTTTTCTGCATGTAATTTTCTCCAAGAAGGAATAAGCGCAACTAGCTGATTAACAGTTGTGATTAATAAATGAGTGTTTGTTTGTATTTGTTGAGTTTATTGGTTAAATTTGCGTATTATTAAACGATCGTTATTTGATTCTAATATAATATCAATTCTGTCGTTTTTTGTTCGATTACTTGCTAATGCAAGTTTTGATGAGTGTATGTTTTTACACGGGACAGTTTCCGCAGCATTACGACTGTTTAAGTGTGGTGTCCGGAACGCATGGAACTAATTAGAACCCGAATTAAGGGTTTGTGCGCGAAGCGTATTTAATCGTTTCATAAATATATTCGAAAAATGAGGTTCTAATCAGACCTTGTAAAATCAAGAACATTTCAATGGATGAAAGTCATGAATTGCACTGGTATGCGGCTTATGTTCGTGTAAACCAGGAATTAATTATAAAATCAAGATTAGATGAACTTGGGATAGAAAATTTTCTACCCATGAATGAACAGGTTCGGGATACTCCGGGTGGGAAAAAGAAAATACGGGTGGTTCTTATTCACGGGCTAATCTTTATTCGAGTAAGTCGTACAATGAGTTTTTCCCTAATTAATGATTATGCTTTGAATATCTGTTATATAAAAGATCGGGAAAATCGGCATTCTTTGATTGTTCCTGATAAACAAATGGAAGATTTCATGTTTTTGTTGGATTTTTCCCCGGAATCTATTGAATTGGTGAATAAGAACTTGAAACATGGTGATCGAGTTCGAGTGATCAAAGGTCCCTTAACCGGGCTTGAAGGGGAATTACTTCGCATCAAAGGGCATAAACGAGTGATTGTACGATTGGAAGGAGTTGTCTCTATCGCAACTTCTTATATTCCGGGATCTTTTTTGGAGAAAATTGAGTAGTTATGGACATGAATGTTTTTATTGATTTGTACAAGCGGGTAGGAAAGATTCGTGTGAACTCGTGTCCGCCTTCGGCTCTGTCCGGTTTATTACATGGATATTTGTCTGTTTGTTCAATTGTCCGGGTTTATCCTTGGTTGGAAGAAGAATATGGGACGTGGTGGGATAATTATTTGCGGATACAGGAGATTGCGAGAGAATTAGAAAAGTTAGTGAGGGATGCAACGTTACCCTGTGATGAACGTGCCGGGTATGTCTCCGATTTGTTGGATGCCTATCAGATATATGATGATATGCCGTTGGTGGATTTGGGGTTGGAGGTTGCGTATGCCTTGTTGGCTACGGAAGACGTGAAAAAACTTATTTGCTTAGGTGGAACATCAAATATATGTCGTTTGTTATGTCATTGTTTCTATTTTGCTAATGATGAGGAATGCAAGGTGGCTGCAGGGAATATCGTGAGACGGTGGTTGGAAGAGGGGCGTGAAAATGGAAAATTTCCTCGTAAGAATTGGCAGGCGATGTTGTTTTATGAAAATGTTTTAAGTGATGATCCGGAGTATTATCAGGCAGGAGAGCGAGAATATTTGCAAGCCTGTAATATGCAAGTCGAAAATGAATTAATTAGTTTGTATATAGATAGAGTTTCGAATGTTGATACTTATTTATTAATAAATAGTTTTGAGGTATTAGCAGAGTGGGTATTTGATAATTATAGCAAAACAGAGATGTCTTTTTTTAACGGATAAGAATTTTATGATGAAAGGAATAGTATTAGCAGGAGGAAGTGGAACTCGGTTATATCCTATAACCAAAGGGGTAAGCAAGCAGTTATTACCGATTTATGACAAGCCGATGATTTATTATCCAATATCAGTGCTGATGTTAGCTGGTATTCGAGAGATATTAATTATCTCAACTCCTCAAGATTTACCCGGATTTCAAAGATTATTGGGAGATGGTTCTGATTATGGTGTACGCTTTGAATATGCTGAACAACCAAGTCCGGATGGACTTGCACAAGCATTTATTATTGGAAAACAATTTGTTGGTGAAGATTGTGCTTGTTTGGTTTTGGGTGATAATATTTTTTATGGACAAGGGTTCACTCCTGTGTTAGAAGATGCAGTACTCAGGGCTGAGAAAGAACAAAAAGCTACTGTTTTTGGTTACTATGTTAATGATCCGGAACGTTATGGTGTTGTAGAATTTGATAAAGAGGGAAATGTATTAAGTCTTGAGGAGAAACCATTAAATCCAAAATCGAATCATGCCGTTGTCGGATTATATTTCTACCCAAATGAAGTTGTAAATATTGCAACAAATATTAAACCTTCAGATCGTGGGGAGCTGGAGATAACGACTGTAAATCAGAAATTTTTGCAAGAAAAAAAATTGAAGGTTCAACTATTAGGGCGTGGATTTGCTTGGCTGGATACTGGAACTCACGATTCTCTGGCAGATGCCTCTATTTTTGTAGAAGTTATCGAAAAGCGCCAAGGGTTAAAAGTAGCATGTTTAGAGGCTATAGCTTACCGGAAAGGATGGATAAATGCCGATAAATTGCAAAAGATGGCGGAATCCATGAAAAAAAATCAGTATGGTCAATATCTTTTAAGAGTAATCAATGAATTAGTATGAGTATGGGTTATAAACGCAGTATTTTAATTAGTGGCGGTGCTGGTTTTATAGGAAGTCATGTTGTTCGTTTGTTTGTTAATAAATACACTGATTATCATATTATTGATTTAGATAAATTGACTTATGCTGGGAATTTAGAGAACCTCAAAGACGTCGAAGGTGCACCCAATTATACTTTCATAAAAGCGGATATATGTGATTTTGAAAAAGTGATGTGGGTATTTGCGAAATATCGAATTGATGGTGTAATTCATTTGGCTGCAGAGAGTCATGTAGATCGTAGTATTAGGGATCCATTTACTTTTGCTTTGACGAATGTGATGGGGACTCTTTCTTTATTACAAGCTGCTAAATTAACTTGGGAAGCATTATCAGAAAAATACGCAGGGAAACGCTTTTATCATATTTCAACGGATGAAGTCTATGGAACCTTAGATTTTGATGGAGTTCTTTTTAAAGAGACGAATAAATATGATCCCCATAGTCCTTATTCAGCAAGTAAAGCATCAAGTGATCATTTTGTTAGAGCTTTTCATGATACTTATGGTATGCCAACTATCGTAACTAATTGCTCAAATAATTATGGACCTTATCAGTTTCCTGAAAAGCTTATCCCGTTATTTATTAATAATATTCGTCAAGGTAAATTGCTTCCTATCTATGGTAAAGGAGAAAATGTTAGGGATTGGTTATTTGTGGAAGACCATGCTAGGGCAATTGATTTGATATTCCACGAGGGGAAGATTGCTGATACTTACAATATTGGAGGTTTTAATGAATGGAAAAATATAGATTTGATAAAAGTTGTTATTGAGACTGTTGACAGATTATTAAAGAATCCCAAAGGTACAAGTGATGCTCTGATCACATATGTCTCGGATAGGCCCGGGCATGATCTACGGTATGCCATTGATTCGACTAAGTTGAAATGTGAACTTGGTTGGGAACCATCGTTACAATTTGAGGAGGGAATTGAAAAAACTGTCCGTTGGTACTTGGAACACCAAGAATGGATTGATTGTATTACGAGTGGTGAATATGAAAAATATTATGAATTGATCTATAAGAATCGGTAAGTAGTATGCAAGAACAATCTTTGAAATATAAAATGATAACTGGAATAGTATGGACTGCATTTCAGAAGGGAGGTGCTTTAATTATAGGTTTTATCGGTAATATCATTTTAGCAAGATTGTTATCTCCAGATGATTATGGTTGTATAGGACTTTTATTGATTTTTACTTCTATTGCGGATATATTAATAGATGGTGGTTTAGGGGTTGCGTTGATTCAAAAAAAGGAAATTAAAGATATAGATTGTTCAACAGTTTTTACTACGAACTTGTTTATATCAATCGGTTTATTTTGCTTGTTGTTTCTTTTGGCACCAAATATTAGTAGATATTTTGATATCCCTATATTGAGACCAATGCTGAGAATAGAGTGTATTGTTATAATGTTACAGGCGTTGTATATTATTCCTTCTGCGCTTTTAAATAGAGCGTTATCTTTTAAAAAATTAGCAATAATAACTATAAGTTCCAACATTATAAGTGTCGTGTTTGCCGTGATTTGTGCGTATGGAGGTTTGGGTGTCTGGAGTTTGGTAATTAAAAATATTGTTTTACAATGTTCTTTGTGTCTTTTGTATTGGTTTAATGGGAATTGGAAAATGAATTTCAAATTTAGTTTCAAATCTTTTAAAGTTTTGTTTAAGTATGGAAGTTTAGTTGGTTTATCTAATTTGGTAGAAAGTATCTTTGCCAATGTTGAGTCTTTCGTGATAGGTCGATGCTATACAGCAAAGACATTAGGTTATTATTCACAAGCAAAATCATTGGGGCAGATTCCGATTTATTCAATTTCAATGGTTGTAAACCAAGTTCTTTTTCCTGTATTATCAAAACTTCAAGATCAAAATAGTGCTTTAGTTCATAGTACAAGGAAGAGTTTAATTGCAATAACATACATAGCATTTCCTTTAATAACACTCTTATGTATTTTATCAAAACCAGTTATTATTTTACTGTATTCAGAAAAATGGGCTCCGGCCATTCCTTTTTTACAATTAGTATGTATTGCAGGACTTATTAATTCTGTAATACATACTAATTTCAGTGTCTTGAAGTCTGTAGGTTGCGGTAATTTGTTTTTATTTTCTCAAGTAGTTATAAATTTTATTAAATTGTTGTTAATGATCATAGGAATTAAGTTTGGAGTTATGGGAGTGTTAGGTGGTCATGTTGTGGGTAATTATATTGGCAGCGGGATATTATCATTTCTGAGTGGTAGAACAATAGGTTACGGCTTGAAAAAACAAATGCTGGATTTATTTCCTTCATTTTTCTTGTCGATTTTTCTTGGTTTGGTATTATATTTAATCATGTCTCAACTAGCAATTGGTCACATCTTAACAATATTAGTTGTTAGCATTGTGTTTGGGATGACTTATTTAGTTTTTTCTGGAATATTCGCTTTTGAAGGTTTCAAGATTTATAAAGAAATAATCAAAACAAGGTATTTGAAAGCATGATGATATTATTACAGCTTTTTCCATATTTATTGTTGTTATTGATAGTATGGGTGATAAGTATTAGTACTAATATACGAAAAGCGTCATTTATTTTAATATCACTTTTAGCTTTTTTTGTAGGATGCAGATATTCAGTGGGATGGGATTATTGGAATTATACTTCTTTAATTCAGAATGCAGATTATGGATTAGAGAGATTTGAATGGATTCCAAGGCAGTTAGGTTTTTTCGCTCATGAGATTAAGTTTCCACAGTTGTATTTTCTTGTTGTTGGTTTTTTTTCCATGTTTTTTTCGATAAAGGCATTAAAAAGGTTATCTGATGATTTTCCTATATCGATCTATATATTCTTAACTTTTCCGTTATTTTTTCTTACTTCCTTAGTAATCGACCGTTTCTTTCTGGCATTATCTATTATGGTTTATTGTTCAACTTTCTTAATAAAGGAGAAAAAAATTGTTCCATTTTTTATAGGGTTATTTATTGCATTTAATATTCATGTAGCCTCTTTATTTGCAATTTTATTTATAATACCATGTTTTGTTCATGTAAGTAATAAAGTTAATATTGTTTTTTTTGCATTTTCTTTTGTATTGAATTCAATTGTAATTGATTTGTTTATTCCTAATCTTTCATTATTGATTGGTGCTTCAGACGTTTTTAGTAGTAGTGCAGAAAGTTTTGTTAAATATGCAGAAACGGGGAGTTCTTCTGGCATGAATAAGATTCCGATAGTGTTTTATACAATAAATGTAATAAACTTATTGTGCTATAAACAATTATTTCCCACTAATGATGAAAGATTAAACATTTATCTTTCAATTTTTAATATTGGTTGTTGTTTGATGCAATTATTTTCTTTTGAACAGAATATGGCTTCACGTTTTTCTGTTTTTTTCTTGTTGTATATTTGTTTGATCGTGCCTTATTACAAAAGGGTAAAAAACTATAGATGTATTTTTTATTTACTTGGTTTAGCTTTATATATATATGCGTTGACCGTAAATGCTTCCCATCCAGATTTTGTTGGACGTCGAAATTGTTATCTTCCGTATAATTTTTTCTTTTTTAATTGAGTAAATGAAACATTTTTGTTTTCTAACAGGATTGTACTCCCGGTATGATGTGTTAATGTTTGAGAGGCAAGGCAAAAGTCTTGTAAGTGCCGGGTATAAAGTGACGTATATTGTTTGTGACAATAAGCCTAATGAGTTTCTTGATGGGATCGAAATTATTGCTACTGGTTTTAAACCCAAAAATCGATTTGCTCGTTTTTTGCATACGAGGAAAATATTATTAAAATCGGCATTGAATGTCAATGCAGATGTGTACCAGATCTCGGATCCGGAATTAATTTTGATTGTAGGAGCTTTGAAAAAGCATGGGAAGAGAGTGGTGTTTAATATGCGGGAGTATTATCCTGATATGATTAGGGATAAGAATTACATTCCACAATTTTTGAGAAGGGGAGTTTCTGTGTTTTATAAGTACATGATGAAAACGTATTTAAAAAAATACGATGCTATTTTTATCGTAACTCCTTGGATTTTGGATGTTGTAAAAAAGAAATGGGGTATATCAAAATCATATTTATTAACAAACTTTCCTCGAGTTCATATAGATTATCATCTTTCTCGTGAAGATTACCTTCTTAGAAAAGATGTTATGTGTTACGAGGGGACTGTATATGAAACTAGTCGGCAGGAAAATGTTTTTGAAGCGTTGGAGAATCTTCCCTCGGTACATTACATTTTGGCAGGTAAAATAGATGATAATTATTCGTGGATAAAAGAAATGCCCTATTGGAAAAATGTTGAATTTATAGATGGTTTTACATTAAAGGACTTAGAGAAGATATTTGCTAGATCAACTATTGCTAATGTTTTTCGTGATTTTGGTAATAACGATGGTTCTTGGGGCGTAATTAAAATATTTGAAAGTATGGAAGCTGCGTTACCAGTTTTATTGGCAGATGTTCCCATGTATCGAGAAATGGTTGCGAAATATCATTGTGGTATTTGTGTGAATCCTAATAATGTCGAACAGATAAGAGATGCTATTCGTTTCTTGATAGAAAATAAAGAAGAAGCCTATCAAATGGGACAAAACGGAAGACGTGCCGTTATAGAAGAATATAATTGGGAAAAGCAGGCAGATGTGTATGTGAAAATTTTAAATAGATTATAATAATGAAAGTATCGGATTGTAGAGTAATAGAATTGCCAAAATTTCTTGATAAAAGAGGAAATCTTTCATTCGTTGAACAATTTAAACATGTGCCGTTCAAGATTGAAAGAGCTTATTGGATCTATGATGTTCCGGGAGGAGAAGTTCGTGGAGGGCATGCTTATAGGGATAATCAAGAATTTATTATAGCACTTTCAGGGAGTTTTGACGTGTTGTTAGATGATGGGGATGAGAAAGAAATTTTTTCTTTGAACCGTTCTTATTATGGTTTGTATGTGCCAAATGGTTTATGGCGAGAAATGAATAATTTTTCAACCAATTCATTGGCATTAATATTATCATCGAGTAAATACGATGAAAATGACTATGTCCGAAATTATAACAATTACATTAATTATATAACTAATGAAAAGAAGTAATGTTTACGATTGTACCATTATTGAATTAGATAAACATCATAGCGATCGGAAAGGAAATATTACAGTTGTTGAAAATAATAATACCATACCTTTTGAAATTAGGCGAGCGTATTATTTATATGATATTCCAGGAGGAGAGGAACGAGGGGCGCATGCGCATAAAGAATTACAGCAGCTTATTATTGCTACTAGTGGAAGTTTTGATGTAGTACTTGATGATGGTAATGTAAAAAGAACCTTTACACTGAATCGTCCTTACCAAGGATTGCTTGTTGTTCCGGGTGTATGGCGAGAATTGCGCAACTTCTCTTCTGGTGCTGTTTGTCTCGTGCTAGCTTCAATGGTTTATGATGCAAATGATTATATTCATGATTATGATGTTTATCTAAGATACAAAATGAACATAATAACAAAATTAAAAAATAATATATAAGGTGAGAATATGAATAAGTTAAATTCAAATTTTAAACTTGAAAAATATGGATTGGAAGTTCGATTTGTTGAAGAGAAGGATGCCCAATTTATTTTAGGCTTGCGTACGGATTCTCGATTGGGGCGCTATATAAGTGAAACATCATTAGATGTACTTCAACAAGTTGAATGGATAAGGAATTATAAATTGAGAGAGGAACGTGGCAAAGAGTACTATTTTATTTATAGTTACGAAGGCGAGTCCGTGGGGGTGAACAGAATTTATAATATTGATGATATGAAAAGAGAAGCTGTGGGAGGAAGTTTTGTGTTCAAGAAAGGGTGTTTAATAGAGCTTCCCATCTTAGCTACTTTAATACAGTTTGATATCGCTTTTAATATGTTAGGAATTGATTGTATGTTAGGTGATATAAGAAAACGGAATCGGAAAGTGGTTAAATTTCATAAAATTTTGAAGGTTGATTTTACAGGAAGTGATGATTTAAATTTCTATTATGAATATGGTCGAAACGTATTTAATGATGTGAAAACTAAATTGGAATTGATACTATTACCTATAAACGAAAAATAATTAGTATGAAAGCATTTATTTTTCCTGGACAGGGATGTCAGAAGCAAGGAATGGGAAAAGAACTCTACATTAATTATCCAAAAGCGAAAGCTTTGTTTGAAAGGGCAAATGATTTTTTTGGTCGTCGAATAACCGATGTAATGTTCGAAGGGGATGAAAACGAATTAATGGAAACGAGAAATACACAGCCTGCTGTTTTCTTGTACGAGGTAATATTAGCAATAACTCAACAAGAATTAAAACCGGATATTGTTGCAGGGCACTCTTTGGGAGAATTTGCAGCATTGGTTGTGAACGAAACAATTAGTTTTGAAGATGGATTGAATTTAGTTTTGAATAGGGCTTTAATTGGGCAAAAAGTATGTGAGAAGAATTCTACGAGTATGGGAGCAATTATTGGTCTTTCAGATGAATACGTGACTCGTCGAATTAAAGAGATTTGGGAGGAAACAGGAGAACCTATTTATTTTGCTAATTATAATGGTCCCGGGCAAGTCGTGATATCGGGTTCTAAAAAAGGAGTACGGCACGCTTGTAAAGCATTTATAAAAGAAGGTGCAAAGAAAGCAGTACCACTTCTTATTGGTGGTAGTTTTCATACGCCATACATGGATGAAGCAAGAGAGGAGTTAGGTAAGATTATTATGGAGACAAAATTTAATAAACCCAGAGTTCCAATCTATCAATGCGTTGATGCCTTGCCTCACATGAATCCAGAGGAAATCAAAAATAATTTAATTCAACATATTACACATCCTGTGTTATGGACAGATATGACGCATAATATGGTAAAAGATGGTGTGAATGAGTTTTATGAAGTTGGTACAGATGATACACTTCAAAAAATAGTGCATCGCATGTATCCCGATAAAAAAGTGACTACAATTTGGGAAATTCCTACATATAATAATTTTAACCCTTTAAATAATTAATTTATGAGACTAGAAGAATTTGTAAAAAGATTTGCAGAAGAGTTTGATGAAACTCCAGTTGAACAATTTCAGTCATCAACGGACTTTAAAAGTCTAGAAGAATGGGGGTCGTTAACAGCACTTTCAATTATCGCCATGGTTGATGAAGAATTTGATAAACGAGTAACAGGAACAGATATTCGTAATAGTAAAACGATTGAGGATTTGTATAATTTAGTTATTTCAAAATAATGGCATACAATCCATTTTCCTTGGAAAAGAAAACGATACTTGTGACAGGTGCTTCTTCTGGAATCGGGAGAGGCATCGCTGTCGAATGCTCAAAGATGGGAGGAAGGGTTGTCGTTTCCGGCCGAAATAAAGAACGTTTGAATGAAACGTTATTACTGCTTGAAGGTACAGGTCATCTGGCTATTCAAGCAGATCTTTCGAAACAAGATGAAATTGACTCTTTGGTTGAGAATTGTCCGGTTATTAATGGTTGTGTTCATAGTGCAGGAATTCCTAAAATATGTGGTGTAAAATATATTAATAGGGTTTTATTAGAGGAGATTGTTAATATAAACGAGATTGCTCCGATCTTGTTGACCTCTTCCTTGCTAAAGAAAAAAAAATTGTCAAAAGAAGCATCCATTGTGTTTATCGCTTCGATGTCAGGTGTGTATATTGCAAATATTGGAGAGGCTCCTTATTCAACCACGAAAGGTGCATTGAGTGGTTTTGTGAAAGGAGCAGCTTTGGAGCTTGCGGCCCAAGGTACGAGAGTGAATACTATTTGTCCGGGGCTTGTACCTACTAGCATTTTAGGTCTTTCAAATGAGATGTTTTCGGAGGAACAGCTAAAGGAGACGATGTATGGGCGTTACCCTTTAAAACGTGTAGGTACTCCGGAAGATATTGCAAATGGTGCGATTTATTTGTTATCAGATGCATCTAGTTGGGTAACCGGAATTAATTTACTTGTTGATGGTGGTTATTGTTTAGCTTAAGAGTATGGGGTTATTGAAATTTTGTAATATAGGTATTCGAGTTATTAGTGCGACGGTACCTCATCATGTTGTAAAAACGAGGTCATTGACCCAATTTTACAGTGAAGAAGCTATTGAAAAATTCATAGAAGCGACGGGCGTTGAAGAACGTCGTTTTGTGGATAATGATAAGTGTGCCTCTGATTTATGTTATAAGTCTGCTTGTCAAATATTTGAAGAAACAAGTATCAAGCCAGAAGATATTGATGTCTTACTTTTTGTTAGTCAAACTGCTGATTATAAAATTCCAGGTACATCAATTATTTTGCAGGATAAACTGGGTTTAAAAAAAACGACAATAGTATATGATATAAATATGTCTTGCTCTGGTTTTATACACGGTTTATTAATGGCGTATTCTTTTCTTCAATTACCGACGATTAATAACGTGATGATAATGGTTGGAGATTCTTTGTCTAAGATGGTATCATTACGTGACAAGTCAACGGGAATGTTATTAGGTGATGCCGGAACTGTGACGGTTGTCGGAAAAGGAGTGCAATATGGGGAAAGTTATTTCTCTATAGGTACTGATGGTTCAAATATTGATTCTGTAATTATTCCAGCCGGAGGTAG
The DNA here is from genome assembly GCF_040920905.1 of Butyricimonas sp. RTP31003st1_G1_RTP31003_210430. Classification (NCBI taxonomy): domain Bacteria; kingdom Pseudomonadati; phylum Bacteroidota; class Bacteroidia; order Bacteroidales; family Odoribacteraceae; genus Butyricimonas; species Butyricimonas sp. RTP31003st1_G1_RTP31003_210430. Next base: position 75,425 of record NZ_JBCOSQ010000002.1, read on the forward strand.
TCGTATGCCGAGTTCTGAAGAAACGCTTAAATTGAGGGAATACGAGGATGGAAGTGTTCGTAATTTGGAACAAGTTGTAATGGTTGGATCTGATGTCTTTAGCTTTGCAATTTCAGAATTACCTAAGGATATTAAACATCTTTTAGAGTTCGCAAATAAATCAATCAATGAGATTGATAAATGTGCTTTTCATCAAGCGAACAATTTTATGATGGGATTTATAGCCAAAAAAGTAAAAGTTAATCCAGAGAAATTATTACGTTCTATACACAAGTATGGTAATACGGCTGGCACGTCAATTCCCTTATGCATGGTAGAAAATCGAGATAAAATTGAAATGAATGATTTAATTCTTATGAATGCAATAGGAGCCGGTTTTGCTTATGGGACAGTACTTCTTAATATAGCTAATTGTGAAATTCTAAAATTAAACGAGTTATAGTATGGGAGCTTACATAAAAGCAATATCTTATTATTTGCCTCATAAAGTATTGGATAACATTCAGATTGAACGGGAGTTTCCTGAGTGGACAGTAGAGAAGATTGATAAAAAGATAGGAATAAAAGAAAGACATGTCGTGGCAGATGATGAGACCGCCAGTGATTTGGCTGTTCATGCAGCATCGAAGTTATTTGGAGATTGTGGAATAGATCGATTATCCATTGATTATGTTATTTTTGTATCACAAAGTGCAGACTATTTTTTACCTACAACAGCTTGTCTTGTTCAAGAGCGTTTGGGGTTATCGCATGATATAGCTGCAATTGATGTGAATTTAGGTTGTTCTGGATTCGTATATGGCTTGTCGATAGCCAAAGGTATGATACTAGGAGGTATGGCAACCAATGTATTGTTGTTAACTGCAGAAACTTATTCTAAATATATACATTTTCGTGATAAAGGAAATCGTACAATCTTTGGTGATGCAGCAGCAGCTACATTAATAAGTACAGATGGGATAGCTGAGATTGGAAATTTTGTATTTGGGACAGACGGCAAGGGGGCTAATAATCTTATTGTTAAAACGGGAGCAGCTCGTCACCGTTCTCTAATGAATGATTTGCAGTTTGATGATTTTGGAAATCCTCGATCTTCGGATAATCTTTATATGGATGGGCCCGCTATTTTGAATTATTCGCTTGAGTGTATCCCTTCATTGGTTGAGAGTGTTTTAGAAAAGAATCATTTAGTAATGGATGATATAAATTTACATGTTTATCATCAAGCTAATATATATTTGGCTAATCTTTTGCGTCGCAAGTTAAAAATCTCTGAAGAAAAGTATTATCATTATTTTGAAAAAGTTGGTAATACGGTATCTTCGACGATCCCTATTGCATTATACGAAGCTCAAAGAAACGGAATTATCAAGAAAGATTTTCGAGTGTTGTCTGTTGCACAGGGACTTGGTTATTCATGGGGAGGGATGCTTTTGTATTTTTAAGAGAAATGATTAAAGTACAGCGTTTTATCAATGAATTAATGTCATCGAATTGTTATATTATTTATGATGATATTTTGAAAAGAAGTATTGTTGTTGATCCGGCAAGTGAAAAGTGTTTGAATGAAATAGAATTTATAGATAATAATCGATTAACGGTTGATTATATTCTATTAACTCATGAGCATACAGATCATACGTGGGGATGTAATATACTTATAGAAAAATATGAGCCTAAAGTGATTTGTTCAGAAGCCTGTAAGATCGCTTTGCCGAAAGAAGGACAATCTTATTTTAGTTTCTATTATGATAATCCAGAGTATCATTATGTGGTGAAGAAGGTCGATTATACAATAGAAGAGCTAGGTAATAAGTTAATGTGGTTGAACTATTTTATATTGTTTGTAGCTACTCCTGGGCATAGTGCTGGTTCTGTTTGTTTTTCTATCGATGATAAATTGTTTACAGGAGATACGATCATGCAATATAAACCACATATAAATAAAAAGAATGGTTCTATAGTTTTATTTGAAGAGAGTGTTGCAAATATAAAACGTCTTTATCATCGAGAAACACAAGTTTATCCTGGTCATGGAGAATTATTTAAATTGAAAGAGGTATGGTAAAGTTTTTAGATTTACAGAAAGTAACAACAAAGTATACTGATGAAATTTGTGAGGCTATTTTGCGGGTAGTAAATTCCGGTTGGTATCTTCAAGGAAAAGAGAATGAGAAATTCGAAGCTGATTATGCTGACTATATTGGTACAAAATATGCCATTGGATGTGCTAATGGTTTGGACGCTTTAATTTGGATATTTCGAGCTTACTTGGAAATAGGTGTGATGCAACCCAATGACGAGGTAATTGTACCTGCTAATACTTATATAGCCTCAATTCTTGCCATCACTGAAAATAAATTAAAACCAGTATTGGTTGAGCCTGATTTGAATACATTTCAGATAGATGATAGTTTGATTGAAAAAGCGATTACTTCGAAGACGAAAGCGATATTAATTGTGCATCTTTATGGGCAGTGTGCTTACACGGATGAGATCGGGAAAATATGTGAAAAGTATAAGTTGAAGTTAATTGAAGATAACGCACAAGCGCACGGATGTGTTTATAATGGAATGAAAACAGGTTCTATAGGTGATGCAGCTGGGCATAGTTTTTATCCTGGAAAGAATTTAGGAGCATTGGGGGATGCTGGTGCAGTGACCACGAATGATGAAGTCTTAGCTAGGACAATAAGGATTCTGGCAAACTATGGTTCATCGAAGAAGTATGTATTCAAATATACTGGTAGAAACAGTCGATTGGACGAAATCCAAGCTGCTATCTTGGATGTTAAGTTAAAACATTTAGATGAGGATATTGAGCAAAGGAGGCAGATTGCTAGATATTATATCGATCACATCAAACACAAAGATATCGTAACCCCCAAAATTAGTAATTGGGAGAGTCATGTGTTTCATTTATTCCCTATCCGTACTTCACGACGAAATGAATTGCAGCAATATTTGATTGAAAATCAAGTTCAGACGGTTATTCATTACCCAATTCCTCCTCATAAACAGGAGTGTTATAAAGAGTGGAGTACACTTAGCTTGCCAGTTACAGAAAAAATACATTGTGAAGAATTAAGTTTACCAATAAGTCCAGTTATGCCAATAGAAGATGTAAAAAGGGTTGTGGAATTATTAAATAGCTTCTAATATGGGATTACAGAAACATATCTGGATTGTAAATTATTATACAAGTCCTCCTGAATTCGAGTTTAATGAAAGGCATCTTAAGTTTGCGCATTATTTGCAGGAATCAGGGTATAAGGTTACAATTTTTTCATCTGGATACTTGCGTGTTAATGATATTGATCTTGTTGATAATGGAAGATCATACAAAAGAGTGACTTATGGGGAATATAATTTTGTACATATCAAAGTAAGACATTATCAAGGTAATGGGATAGATCGAATGTTGTCTATTGTTGAATTTGCTTGGAAAATATTACGACATAGAAATGAATTTGAACGACCTGATGTGATATTGCAAAATATGCATGCTCCGTTTGATTATTGGATAAGTACCTGTGCTAGGAAATTGAAAGTTCGATATATTGCCGAAGCTTGGGATTTATGGCCAGAAGCTTTTGTCATTTTTAATCTTGTCTCTGTCCGAAACCCAATGCTAAAATGGGCTTATGCAAAAGAACGTAAAATGTATGAAAGAGGAAGTGATATTATATTTTCCTTTGCTGGTGGTATAGATTATCTGAAAAGAAAGCACTGGACGAAATCCAGTGGAGGTAAAATTGATGAATCTAGAGTGCATTATATTAACAATGGAATGTCAATTGACGATTTTGACCGAAATAAGGTAGCCTATTCACTGAATGATGAAGATATAGAAAATGAATATTTGTTCAAAATTGTATATTTGGGATCAATACGTTTAGTGAATGATGTTCAACAAATTATTGATGCTTTATCTTTATTGAGCGATTATAAGGATATATGTTTGTTTATTTATGGTAATGGAGATCAACGCAAACGTTTAGTGAAATATTGTGAAGATAGAGAAATATCAAATGTAGTATTTAAGCAAGAGTGTATCCCGTTAAGTCATGTCCCGTATGTGATGTCACATTCCAATTTGAATATTTTGAATTATCAGAAAGGATTCGGAGATTATGGAATCTCTTCAGGGAAATTATTTCAATCATTGGCAGCAGGGAAACCGATAGTATGTAATGTTAACATAGCTTACGATGACATAATTACGGATAATCAACTTGGAATTGCTGGAGGATTAAACACTCCTAGGAAATATGCAGATGCTATTTTGAAGATATATCACCTTGATAAAGAAAATTACGATAGGATGTGTGGACGGGTTCGTGAAGTTGCAAAACGTTTTGATTTTGAGGTGCTTTCGAAACAATTGAAAAAAGTGTTAGAGCAAGAATAATCTAGTAAGGAACATTATGTATAGGTATTTTTTCAAAAGGTTAATAGATTTCACGATTGCTTTAATCGCTCTTTTTGTTATTTGGCCGTTTCTGTTAATCATTATTGTTTGTCTCCATTTCGTCAATAAGGGGAGAGGCGTTTTTTTCTTTCAAGAACGCCCGGGTAAAAAAGGAAAGATATTCAAGGTGATAAAATTTAAGACGATGACTGACGAACGAGATATAGAAGGAAATTTGTTACCGGATGCTGACCGTTTGACAAAGATCGGATATTTTTTTCGTATGACTTCTATGGATGAATTACCACAACTGATAAATGTAATTAAAGGTGATATGTCGTTGATTGGTCCTCGTCCTCTGATGCCTCAATATTTATCTCTTTACTCGTTAGAACAAAAACGTCGTCATGAGGTTCGGCCGGGGATTACTGGCTGGGCTCAAGTACATGGAAGAAATGGAATCTCTTGGACTGAAAAATTTAAGTTGGATGTTTGGTATGTAAATCATTGTTCTCTTAAAATAGATATTAAAATCTTTTTGTTAACGATCATAAAAGTTTTCCGAAAAGATGATATCAATTTTAATAAATCTGCGGAGGAAAGTGCTTTTGATGGAAGTAATTAATTGTAAATAGATGAAGAATTTGATTATTGTTGGAGCGGGAGGTATGGGACGCTCTTTTTTTGATATAGCAATTAATTGTATCGGCTATATGGTAGAATTTCGTATCAAAGGTTTTTTGGATGATAATATACATCAACTAGATACGTTTGAAAATTATCCTCCTGTTTTGGGGACGATCGTTGATTATATCCCAGAGATGGATGATGTTTTTACATGTTCGATTGGTAATGTCGCAACCAAAAAAAACTGTTGTTCAAAAATTCTACATAAAGGAGGAAAATTTATTACGTTAGTAAGTAAAAATGCAGTTGTTGGTAAAAATGCAAAAATAGGAGAGGGGGCAATAATTGCTCCTTATGCTATTTTAGGGACTGATTGTTTGATTGGTAAAAATGTATTAGTACAATCGTTTGCCGTAATCGGACATGATGTTTGTGTGGGAAATTGGACCCGTGTTGATACTCACGTGACTTGTGTCGGGGGTGTTGTTATTGGTGAGGAAGTTACATTGCATACAAATGCTGTTATCAATCACAATGTTGTTGTTGAGAATGGGGCTTGTGTAGGTGCTGGGAGTTTTGTTATTAAAAGAGTTAAGCTGGGAACAACAGTGTATGGGAATCCTGCGATTAAATTGTAATTGATGAAAACATTTGCATTTTTTGTTAGGATAGTTAAGAAAAAAGAATAAGGACATTTTGTGAAGTAACGTATCTTTTTGAATGTGTTACTATTGATTTTTTGAGTATATACTACCTATATTGTGTTTGATGGAGATGAATGTAAATTGATCGGTGATAAATTTAGAGGAATACTATAACATAGATTTATGAAGTTAAGAATTTGGTTATCTCTTGCTCACATGAGTGGGCGGGAGCAGGAATTTATACAAGAGGCATTTGACACGAATTGGGTCGTTCCCTTGGGACCGAATGTCAATGCTTTTGAAAAATCTCTTGGAGATTTTTTGATTGAAAACGAATCAATTGAAAATAAAGAATTAAAAAATACAGGGAAACAAGTGGTGGCATTAAGCGCAGGGACGGCAGCATTGCATTTAGGATTGATTTTGCTTGGAGTGCAGCCGGGAGACGAAGTGATTTGCCAGTCGTTCACGTTTGCGGCATCGGCGAACCCGATTGCTTACTTGGAGGCGACTCCGGTTTTTGTGGATAGTGAGAAGGAGACGTGGAATATGGATCCGGTGTTGTTGGAGGAGGCGATCAAGGATCGGTTGGAGAAGACGGGGAGGTTGCCGAAGGCGATTATTCCGGTGCATTTGTACGGGATGCCTGTGAAGATGGACGAGGTGATGGAGGTGGCGAATCGTTACGGGATTCCGGTGCTGGAGGATTCGGCGGAGGCCTTGGGGTCGGAATACAAGGGACGGAAATGTGGAACGTTCGGGGAGTACGGGGTTCTGTCATTTAACGGGAACAAAATGATCACGACGTCGGGAGGTGGAGCTTTGATATGTCCTAGCGAGGAAAAAGCGAAAAGAGCTTTGTTTTACGCGACGCAAGCGAGGGAACAGGCCCCGCATTACCAGCACGAGAAGATCGGTTATAATTACCGGATGAGTAATATTTGTGCGGGAATCGGAAGAGGACAGATGTTCGTGTTGGATGAACACGTTGCCCGGAGACGGGAGATTCATGACTTGTACGTGAAGTTGCTGGCCGGGGTGAAAGGGGTGAAAGTGATGTGCCAGCCGGAAGGGGAAGGTTTTAATTCGAATTACTGGTTGACGTGTATCACGGTGGAACCGGAAGAGGCCGGATTCACGAGAGAAGATGTCAGGTTAGCCTTGGATGCGGATAATATAGAGAGCCGTCCGTTGTGGAAACCGATGCACTTGCAGCCGGTGTTCAAGGATGCACCATTCTATGGTAACGGGACAAGTGAACGGTTGTTCGAGATAGGATTGTGCTTGCCGTCGGGGCCGACATTGACGGATAAAGATGTGGAGAGAGTGGCGAAAGTTGTGAAACAACTTTCTAATTTATGATTTACGATTTAAAATTGAACGATTAAAAAATATATGATTTAGTGATTCATTTGTGAATCAAAATATACCTCGGGCAGTGAGTGTCCGAGGTTTTTTGTTTTTATACCTAAAATGTTTAATGATGAAAAATTTATTGATGACGAGATTTTTCGCTTTGCTGGCGGAGGATTGGAAGGAGAATTTGGAGCCGAGGGTGTACGAGGATGCTATCCGGGAATTCACGAGTGAGATCAGGATGTTATGTGACACGGAGAAGGATTACGTGGGGTTGGTTAGAATGTTGGAGCAAACTCGCATTGGTCTGGAATATTGGTTGGAACGTGTTTCGGGAGATAGCGAGACTGAAAAAAAATGGACGGGTGCGGTGTTATATCAACGTGGCTTTGAAGTTGGTGGTGGCAGAGGAGCGTTCGTTACGTAAGCGTATGTCTTTAATGAAGGATTTCGGTTGCTTGAAGGGGGGACAGGTGGATATTCGTTGGAAGTCGAAGGCCTACAAGATGATGATCTTGGAGATGATTGAGGGGTTGACGCTCGTGCAGGAACTTTATTCTCCACAGGGGAATTTACTTGATGAAGAGATGTTGGCAGCTATGGTGGCGAATGTTTTTGGGGTGGAGTTCCCGAATTGCAGACAGTTGATCGATCAACTTTTTGCCCGAAAGAAAGGTGTCACGCCATTTTTAGACCAGATGGTGATGGCGATTCGGCTGGAGGCAGATAAGAGAAATGAATGGAAGGGGAAGAAAAAATGATTGATTGAGGGATTCTGATAGGTAAGGATTGCCGATTTGATGATTCTTGTGAAGGATGATCAGATCGGCAATCGTTTATTATTACATGTCATCTAGCGTATAGCAAGTTGTTTCAATTGAATAGTGGGGTAAGGTTTTGTTTGCTAAATGTTGTACTTTCTCGGCTAGCAGTTGTGGTTTGAAATTTTTCTTTTGTCTTTTGACTTCAGCGACAAGTGCTTTTTTCCCTTTTAGTTCAATAGCAACAATATCTATTTCATTTTGTTCTGATTTTGAGGTCCACCAAGAACCAATTTCTCGGTACTTATGGGTGGCAGCTAATTTTTGAATGAAGTATTTTTCAAGGATCAGCCCGGAATAAGTGGCGTAATCTTCTTTGATTATTTCACGTAGACCGACGTAATTTTTTAGTTCAATGATGGATCTGTTTTTGTCAATATATTTGAACCAAAAGCGTAAAAAATTATCTTCAATGGTATATCTTACGGTTAAGGAATTCGGTTTTGCCATGACAGGGCGTTGTTTATGTATCAAGCTATAGTCTTCTGTCAGTTTAATTAGATACCCGCCAACGCTGGACACCCCAATTAGTTGTTCTATTTGTGATTGAGTGTTAAAGCCTGAGGATATTGCAGATAAGACAGAAAAGTAAATCCCGAAATTTTTCCCAAATTCTTCAATTAATAAGAAGCTTCCTTCTTCTATAAATGGAGAATTATCCCTGATCATGAATTCTATCATTTGATCTTTTGTTAATGCATGATTGTCACAGAAGAGTTCGACATATTTAGGAACGCCTCCTGTGAATGCGTAAAGTGCTAATAAATCATCGTTGTGATATTTTGGAGAGTAATCTTGCATGATTTGTTTTAATACTTCAATACTGAAAGTTGATAATTTGATTATGTTATCGGCTCTGCCAAATAGCGGTTCTTCTTTGTCGAAGAATATTTTGTGCATTAGAGAATAGATGGAACCACAAACAATTAAGTTCACGTGAGATTGTTTACGATAGGCATCCCAAATGTTTTGCATGTCACTATATATAGATGGATTTACTTTATAGAATTCTTGAAATTCATCAATGACGAGGTTGAAAGATTTTCTCGTACCTAGTTGCATGAGGTATAGGAAAATGGAATTGAAATCGTTAAGTTCTCCTGCAATTTTTTCTCCTAGGGAACTTTCGATGGTGGCTGCGAAGTTTTTACATAAAATGCCTTCACTTTTTCGTGATACGAACAGGTATACTGTGATCTGATTCTTTAAGGCTTTTGTGATTAGGCTGGTTTTTCCGATGCGCCTACGTCCTGTGACCACGGTTAATCGTGAGTTTTCTTCAAATGAAAGTTTTTGGATTCTATTTAATTCTTCTAGTTCGAGTGTGCGATTGTAAAATTTCATATTTGATAGTTTAGAGTTACAACGTGTATTGTTACAACGTGCATTGTAAGTGTAAAGATAAGGTATTCCTTAGTTTATTGCAAAATAAAAGAGATATTATTTCGGAATAAGAAAGGATATTTGTGTGTTTGCGAGTCTCTGAAAAACGGATGCTGATAATGAGGTATTTGTAGGTATTATTTATGACATAATTATTACGTCTAGTAATCAGGTCTTTGGGATGCACTAATATTGCATTCAGAAATTAAACACGTGTTTACGAGTAAATGTAGTATGAATTAAAAATTTGAATTATGGCATCAATTGACAATTTATTCAATTTGAGAGGACGAGTCGGAAATGTCGTTTTCTGCGAGCGGAAAGGAAAGTCTTACGTGCGGGCCCAACCGATGGTCGTGCATAACCCGAAGACCCGCAAGCAACAGGCGGTGAGATCAAGGTTTCGGACGGCAGTCCGGTTTTATCAAAGGATCCCAGAGGTGGCAATTCGTGCGGTGCTGAATATTTCAGCGGGAGGTGTCACTACTAACGGGTATGCTTTATTCATGAAGTTGAATTTGAAGGTGTTCAAGGCAAACGGGAGAGTCGGGGATTTTTCTCAGATGCGTTTTACCGTGGGAAGTCGACAAAAGGCTTATGATTTGGCAGGAAGGGTGGATACGAGTGATGGAGTGGAGTTGAGTTGGCAGAATGATGAGAACGTGGGATTGGAAGAGATGGAAGATCGGTTACGGGTGATCGTGATTTACGGGGATCGGGAGTTTATGCCGAGGTGTGTGGCGGATTTGGTGGCAACACGGAAAGAAGGACGAGCCGAGTTTCGGTTGGACCGGGAGAAGGGCGTGAAAGCTCATTTGTATTGCTTTTTTGCCTCTCCGGATGGAGCGACGTTCTCGAATTCTCAATACATCTGTTTATGACGTTGCGAGTAGATCCGGTGACGAATGTGGTCGATGCGGTTAGCCGGTTTGTGGATCGGCTGACTCTCCCTGCGAGGGAAAAGAAACAGTTGGAAACTGACTTGCAAAAGTTGATACAAGAGATAGAACGGGATTTGGTGCAGGCTCGTGCGAGTATCGTGGTGGAGGAGACGAGGGGAAATTGGTTGCAGCGTTCTTGGCGACCTTTGGTGATGCTGACTTTTGCCACGATTGTTTTGGTCGGGACATTTATAAATGTACCGATACTTTCAGATACTTCTCGTTTTTGGGATTTGCTGGAGATCGGGTTGGGCGGGTACGTGGTGGGGAGAAGCGGGGAAAAAATCATGCAGGCATTCGCACGAAAGCCACGCTAATTTTAGATTTGATGATTGTAGATCCTATCGATTAAGTGATTTAATGATTTTCGATTAAGTGATTTTAATCACCCAATTATCGAATCGGCAATCACGGAATCTTTTTCATTCTAAATTTTTTATTATGGATGTATTTTCAATTTCTAATTCACCATTTTCAATTGTCAATCACAGGTTGATGGGTGGTGGGGTGATTCATCTGGAATGCCCGAAGAATAGACGGGGGCTAGGAGAGCCGGATATGATTATTTTACATTACACGGGAGGTACTAGTGCCATGTCTTCGGCAAAATTCTTGGTAAGGCAGGACGTGAAGTCCTCGGCGCATGTGGTGATCGGACGGGACGGGCAGGTGATACAGCTGGTGTCGTTTAATATCGAGGCTTGGCATGCTGGGAAGAGCAGTTACGGGGGAAGGAACGAGCTGAATCATTACTCGATCGGGATCGAGCTGGATAACTTGGGGCAGTTGCGACTGGAAAGGGGAAAGTTCGTGGCGGAGTGTGGGCGTGAAGTTCCCGTGAAGGAGGTGTACACGGAGGATTTGGGAGAGGTGCCGACGTACTGGCATGACTACACGGACGTGCAGATGCGGGTGTTGAACGAGGTGTGTGGTTTGCTGGTAGCTACTTACCCGATCGGGGATATCGTGGGACATTCGGACGTGACGTCGAGGAAAGTGGACCCGGGACCGGCGTTGAGGGTGGCGGACTGGATTCGGTATTATTGATTTTAGATTTTAAATTTTGGATTGAACTCCCTCCCGGCTTCGCCGTACTCCCTCTATAAACAGAGGGAGAGTTGGAATACTCGCTGTTTTGGGGAAACTTTTCATTCTAAATTTTAATTCTACATTCTAAATTCCATTCTTCGTGTAGGGCCCATGCGGAGAGTGCGGGATCATTTTAAGTTTTCTGATTTATTCATTTTTAAATTTTAATGTTATGGCAAAATTTAATTCTTATTTATTAGGTAAAGTAACGAAGTCGGTTGGTAACGTGACGATGTGTTACATGAACAAACAAAATATCGCAAGAGCAAAAATCTTTTCAAGAAAGGATAAGCCTACGCCGGAGGTGCTTGCACAACGGGCGAAGATGAAGGCTTTGATCGAGTTATCCAGACGTTTGCTTCCCGTGATTCGTAAAGGATTCATTGGAATCGGGAGTGGGACCACGTCCAATGCCTTCGTATCATTGAACTTGGGAGCTACGAGTGCGGATGAGAGTTATATGGTAACGATTGATTTTGCCCGACTTCGGATGGCATCAGGATTGATGTACACGCCCAAAGTTACGGTGACGTATAGTGAGGAGAATAAGATGTATTCTTTCGAACAGGAGATGCAAATGGCCGAGGAAGGTTATTCTTCTGCTGACGATCAGGTGTATGCCGTGTTGTACGAAACCGTGTTGAAGAGAAGTAAGCTTATTTTGTTGAGAGCTCGTGGAGAGAACGGGAACACGAGTGAATCCTTACCGGAAGAGTGGGATTCCACGAATGTGAAAGGGTATGCTTTTGCTACCACGAAAAATGGAAAGGCTGCATCGGATAGTGTTTGTCTGACGATAGCTTAATAAAAAAGTGAAGCCTCCTGAAAGGGAGGCTTTATCTTTTATTTTACGTAGTCTGCCATGCAGCTTTCACGAGTTCCGGTGATATCGAAGATCACTTGCAGGTGCAAGAGCTCAAATATTTTCAACACTTCCGGCGTGAGGTTGCAAAGTTTTAGGCTGGAGCCGACGCTTTTCTCTGTTTTGAAAAGGGCGATGATGCAACCGATGGCACTACTATCTACAAATTCAATGTCGTGAAAGTCGAAGAGCATTCGACAATCTTTATTATTTAACAAAGGTCTGAGTTCCGTTTTCACTTCGTCAGCCGACGCTAACGTGAAACGAGTCACGTCTACGAATTCGACAATGGTGATACCATTTTGTTCTGTTACTTTTAGAATCATTGTTCAATTAGTTTCTAAGGATTAATATGTAGTAAATTTATTCACAGTTGAATTGAACAAAAGTAATCATTTTTACCGAGATTGCAAATAAGTTAACGGGCGGTTTGTTTCTGATTTCGAAGATTCAATTGACGTGCTAATATTTTTTTAGAAAGGGTAGGCAAGAACAATAAAAGTTTTAACTTTGCGGAGTGTTATAGTTATACTTTATAATATAATGAATATTTAAACGATATAAAAATGAAGACTACTCCATTTACACATTTCCATGAGGAGCTTGGGGCAAGAATGGCTCCTTTTGCCGGCTACAATATGCCGATTGAATATACCGGTATTAAAGACGAACACAACACGGTTCGTGAAAAAGTGGGTGTATTTGATGTTTCTCACATGGGTGAATTCTGGGTAAAAGGCCCGAAAGCTTTCGAATTGGTACAGAAGATTACTTCTAACGATGTGGCAGCTCTCACGGATGGTAAAATCCAGTATAGCTGTTTTCCGAATGAAACGGGTGGTATCGTGGATGACCTTTTGGTATATCGTTTCAGTGCCGAAAAATATTTGTTGGTTGTGAATGCTGCCAATATCGAGAAGGACTGGGCATGGTGTACGAAATGGGCAAAAGAATTAGGTATGAACGTGGATACCGATTTGGAAAACGCTTCTGATAATATTTGCCAGCTTGCCGTTCAAGGTCCTTTGGCATTGAAGGCAATGCAAAAATTAACCACGGCTAACGTGGTAGATATGGAATATTATACTTTCCAAGAGATCCCGTTTGCAGGAATCGATAAAGTGATCTTCTCCACGACTGGATATACCGGAGCGGGTGGTTGCGAGATTTATGCATACGTGAAAGATGCCGAGAAACTTTGGCATGCCGTGTTTGAGGCTGGGGCTGAATTCGGAATCAAACCTGCCGGGTTAGGTTCTCGTGATACCTTGCGTTTGGAAGCAGGTTTCTGCTTGTACGGACACGAAATTGACGATGATCATTCTCCTATCGAGGCTGGTTTGGGCTGGATCACGAAATTCGTGCCGGGAAATGATTTCATTAACCGTGCTTATCATGAAAAAATGAAAGCAGATAAGCCGAGCCGTTACATGAAACCGTTCGAACTTCAAGATAAGGGTATTGCTCGCCAAGGATACGTGATCGAGGATGCAGAAGGAAACGAGATCGGGGTTGTTTGCTCCGGAACTGTTTCTCCCTGGACCGGAAAGTCAATCGGTACGGGATACGTGAAGAGTGGTTTCCACAAGCTGGATACGGAGATCTTCATTCGTGTAAGAAACAAAGCTTTGAAAGCTAAAATTGTCAAGACCCCGTTCTTTTAGTCGGGTGCTTTTGAGCTAGACGATAACTAAGCACCCGGGAACGGGTGCTTAGTCTTTTTATAGAAGCAAAAACGTTTTCGAAGATGTTGAAACTGTTGATTATTAGGCGGTAAGAAAAACGAATAAAAATTACGGAAAAAAGTCTTTTATATGGACTTATTTTGCATCTTTGTAACGCGATTGCAAACAAGATTTTAATTAATTATCTACTTAAATATTTTAGAGATGAGAAAACACATTTTTAATGCCGGACCATGTAAATTGCCGGATTCTACATTGGAAAATGTATCAAAAGCAGTATTAGAGTTCGGTAACACGGGACAATCAATCATGGAAGTGTCTCACCGTTCTGCAGATTTTCAAGCTGTTTACGAAGAGGCTGTTGCCTTGTTCAAAGAAGTATTGAATATTCCGGAAGGATACTCGGTTCTTTTCTTGGGTGGTGGTGCTAGTATGCAGTTCTGCATGATCCCCTTCAACTTCTTGAAAACGAAAGCTGCCTATGTAAATACCGGAACTTGGTCAACTGCAGCTATTAAAGAGGCTAAAATGTGGGGTGAAGTTGAAATCGTTGCTTCTTCTGAGGCTGACGGATTTACTTATTATCCTGAATTCACGATTCCTTCAGACGTGGATTACATGCACATCACTTCAAACAACACGATCCGCGGTACGGAAATTTTCTATGATCCGACCTCTCCGGTACCTTTGATTTGTGATATGTCTTCTGATATTTGCAGCCGTCCGGTTGACGTGTCTAAATATGCCATGATCTATGGGGGATGCCAGAAGAACCTCGGACCTGCCGGTGTTACCTTCGTGATCATTAAAGATGATTTCTTGAACAACGTGGTAGCTGACAGAATGATCCCGACTATGTTGAGATACAAAACTCACGTGGATAAAGAATCAATGTACAACACTCCTCCATGTATCAATATTTTCGGGGTGAAAGAAACCTTGAAATGGGTAAAAGCAATGGGTGGTGTTGAAGCTATGGAGAAATTAGCTATCGAAAGAGCTGATATGCTTTATGCTGAATTGGAAAGAAGCAAAGTATTCCGTCCGGTTGTAAAAGAAGGTTCTCGTTCAAGAATGAACATTCCTTTCTTGTTAAGAGAAGGATACGAGTCATTGGAGAAAGAATTCCTTGATTTCGCTAAGACTAAAAACTTGGTAGGATTGAAAGGACACCGTTCTGTAGGTGGATTCCGTGCTTCTACTTACAACGCTTGTACAATCGAAGACGTGAAAGCTTTGGTTGCTGCAATGCAAGAATTTGAAGCAAAACATATCTAATAATTGACGATTTACGATTTCGGATGTTGAATTGTCTTTCATGAAAATGAAGGCAATGATGGTCTGAAATCGTAAATCTTTTTTCATTTAAAATTGTAATTATCATGACTAAAGTATTAATCGCTACAGATAAACCGTTTGCTCCGGTTGCCGTTAACGGAATCAGAGAAATCGTAGAAGCTCAAGGATATGAGTTAGTTTTATTAGAAAAATATACTTCACAAGACGAGTTGATCGCTGCCGTTGCTGATGTTGACGCTATGATCATCCGTTCAGACAAAGCTACCAAAGAAGTAATCGAGGCTGCTAAGAATTTGAAAGTAATCGTTCGTGCCGGTGCAGGATACGATAACATCGACTTGGCTGCTTGTACTGCTCACAATGTAGTGGCTATGAACACTCCGGGACAAAACTCAAACGCTGTGGCCGAGTTGGCTTTCGGTATGATGGTTTACATGGCTCGTAACTTCTTCAACGGAAAATCAGGTTCCGAATTGAAAGGTAAGAAGATCGGTATCCACGCTTACGGAAATGTTGGACAAAACGTTGGACGTATCGCTCGCGGATTCGGAATGGAAGTTTACGCTTTCGACCCGTTCATGACGGATGAGCAAATCAAAAATGCCGGGGCAACCCCGTTACATTCAGCTGAGGAAATGTACAAGATGTGTCAATACATCTCTTTGCATATCCCGGCAACAGAACAAACCAAGAAATCAATCAATTATAATTTGTTGAAAGATATGCCGAAGGGTGCTGTTTTGGTGAACACCGCTCGTAAGGAAGTTATCGACGAGGAAGGTTTGGCTAAATTGATGGAAGAAAGAGCTGATTTCCACTATATCACGGATATCGCTCCGGATTGTGATTGTTTCAGCAAATTCGAAGGCCGTTTCTTCGCTACCCCGAAAAAGATGGGTGCTCAAACAGAAGAGGCTAACGTTAACGCAGGATTGGCTGCTGCTCACCAGATCGTGAACTTCATAGAGAAAGGTGACGAGAAATTCAGAGTAAACAAATAAATCAATTTTAGATTTACGATTTATGATTCTGTGATTTTTCACGACGCTATTTGAAGCGTGGATCTGTGTGGTTGGAATCATTAAATCGTAAATCGTTAAATCATAAATATACTTATGGCAATAGTAAAACCATTCAAAGGATTACGTACACCATCTCAAGAAGTTTGTGAGGAGCTGGCGTGTCTACCTTACGATGTAATGAATTCAGAGGAAGCCGCACAAATGGCTGCAGGAAAACCTCGTTCATTATTACATGTTACCAGAGCTGAGATTGACTGCCCTGCAGGAACTGATATTCACTCCGAGACTGTTTATAACAAGAGCGTGGAGAATTTTAATATGTTCCAGGAAAAGGGATGGTTGGTTCAGGATGAGGATGCTAAATTTTATATCTACGCCCAGACGATGGACGGAAGAACTCAATATGGTATCGTAGGTTGTGCTGCTTGTGAGGATTACATGAACGGAATTATCAAGAAACACGAGTTGACCCGTCCGGATAAAGAAGAGGATCGTATGATCTTGACCCGTTATGTAAAAGCTAACCTGGAACCGGTATTCTTTGCTTACAAGGCTGTTCCGGAAATTGATGCTATCGTTGAAGATATCGTGAAGAGCAAAAAAGCTGACTATGATTTCGTGGCGGAAGACGGGTTCGGTCATCATTTCTGGGCAATCAACTGCCCGGAGACCAACAAACGTTTGGAGGAATTATTTGCAACAAAAGTTCCTTACACGTATGTTGCTGACGGACATCATAGAACTGCTGCTGCTGCTCGTATCGGTGCCGAGTTCAAATCAAAGAACCCGAACCACGACGGTACGGAAGAATATAATTTCTTCATGGCTGTTCACTTCCCGGATCATCAGTTGAAAATCATTGATTACAACCGTGTTGTAAAAGATTTGAACGGTTTGACTGAAGAGCAATTGTTGGCTAAATTGGGCGAACATTTCACGGTTGAAGATATGGGTACGGAGATTTATCACCCGGCTAAATTACATGAATTCAGCATGTACTTAGGTGGAAGATGGTATAAGCTGACGGCTAAACCGGGAAGTTACGATGACAATGACCCGATCGGGGTATTGGATGTAACAATCCTTTCTAACCATGTATTGGCTGACATTTTGGATATTCAGGATTTGCGTACTTCTAAACGGATTGATTTCGTGGGAGGTATCCGCGGATTGGGAGAATTGAAACGTCGTGTTGATAATGGCGAGATGAAAGTGGCTTTCGCTTTGTACCCTGTTTCTATGGAGCAATTGATCAATATTGCCGATACCGGTAATATCATGCCTCCGAAGACGACTTGGTTCGAGCCGAAACTTCGTTCTGGAATGGTAATCCACAAGATCTAATAAGACTTGGACTCAATAAAAAAGCGACTCTTTCGAGTCGCTTTTCTTATGCTTTATAGCGAAGCCATTTGTATAATTCTTTCCAGGTGACTTTCTTCCCGTACATGAGGATACCTACCCTGTAAATCTTACCGGATAACCACGTGAAGAAAAGGAAGGATCCGACGAGTAAACCCATTGAAGTGATGATTTCCCATGCAGGAACACCGAACGGTATACGTACAAGCATGACGACCGGAGAGGTGAAAGGGATGAGAGAACTCCAGAATACCATGGGTGATTCGGGGCTTTTCATGGCAGCAACACCGATGTAGAGAGCGACAACCAGAATGATAGACAGAGGGGTCATGAATTGCTGGGAGTCCGTTTCATTATCAACGGCAGCACCAATGGCGGCAAATAATGATGCATATAATAAATATCCTCCGATGAAATAGAATAAGAAGGCTCCCACGAATTTCAAGATAAACATGGGATCAATAGTTTTTACGAGATTTTGGATGATCGCCAATTGCTCGGGGTTAATTTCTGTTCCTTGAGCAAACATATTTAGGTCGTTGGCATTTTTTAAGGCTTCCAAGTCAAGATTCGGCATGAAAAAAGCTTGAGAAATTAAAATAATACCTCCTCCCAAAACAATCCATATCAAAAATTGTACAAGTCCCACGGCTGCCACACCGATAATCTTTCCCAATAGGAACTGGAAGGGTTTTACCGAAGAAACTAACACTTCAATAATCCGATTCGTTTTTTCCTCGATAACACCTTTCATGACTTGAGAGGCGTACATGAAAATAAAGAAGTAGATGATTAGCCCGGCAACCAGTCCGATGATTGACGTGATTTCGGACGAACTTTCTTTGGCATCTCCGGTGTCCGTGACGAGTAATGTCCTCACCAGTACGGGGGTTTTGGTGGCATCCAATTCCGTCTCCAAATTCGGCATCTGGGTTTTAGCAATCACTTCAGCACGTTTGACAGTTTCTATTTTCTGGCGTAATTGTGATGCAATCTCGTTTTTCAGTTCCATGGGAACTTGAGACGTTGAGAATACCGGGATTTCGGCATGGGTCATGACATTGGCCGGGATACGGGTAATGGCGTAAAAATCGTTCTTTTTCAGAAAATCAATATAGTCTGTTTCCGGTATCTCCTGATCGATATATGTGAAACTCGTGTTATTGATTTTTTGAAGCGGGGTTTCTAACGTTGATTCGTTGATAACGGCAATTGTACGCTCTTGGCTGTCGTCTCGTAGTAACATCCACATGAGGAAAGCGTAGAATAATGCGAACAGGATCGGGACAAAAATTGTGACGACAAGGAAGGTCTTTTTACGGACTCTTGTGGTAAATTCCCGATTTATGATAATGAGTATCTTGTTCATTTTAATTGAAAATTGAAAATTGAAAATTGAAAATGAGGTTTTGGAAACGTCATTCTGATTTTCAATCTGGGATAATTATTTTAATTTAAAATTTGAAATCATAAATCTAAAAATTATTTAGGCTTGCTCTTTTACGAGTTTTATAAAGATATCGTTCATGCTGGGAATGATCTTTTGGTAAGAGATGATGTCTGTTTGGGGCAGGACTCTTGACAAAAGGGTGTTTGCCGGGCAATAAGTGTTTTGTTGCAAAATAATATCCTGACGGTCTCCTTCGACACGTTGAGATACTATCTCGAATTCTGAGCCGATTGTTTGTGCGGGTGAGAATTCCGGGTTGTAGCGACAGCTGAGCTGGTATGTGTTACTGGCATACTTTTCACGAATCTGATTGATTGGTCCCTCGATGATCTTGCGTGATTTGTTGATTAAGGCGATATGGCTACAGATTTCTTCTACCGATCCCATGTTGTGTGTGGAAAAGATGATGGTTGTTCCTTTCTTGCGTAATTCGAGAATTTCCCGTTTCAGTAATTCAACGTTGATGGGGTCGAAACCGCTAAAGGGTTCGTCAAAAATCAGCAATTCCGGTTCATGAAGTACCGTGGTGATAAATTGTACTTTTTGTGCCATACCTTTGGATAGTTCTTCTACTTTTTTATCCCACCAAGCCTCAATCTCGAATTTCTCGAACCACATTTTAAGACGGACGATCGCCTCGTGTTTACTGATTCCTTTTAAGCGAGCCAAGTAAACGGCCTGTTCTCCGACTTTCATTTTTTTGTAGAGTCCTCGCTCTTCAGGAAGGTAACCAATCCGGTTGACATCAGACGGTTTCAGATGTTCATTTCTGAAAAATATTTCTCCTGAATCAGGGGCTGTGATTTGGTTAATAATTCGAATTAAGGAAGTCTTTCCGGCTCCATTAGGGCCTAGTAGCCCGTAGATGGCTCCCTCCGGGATATTGATTGACACGTCATCCAATGCCTTGTGGTTTGCATAGGTTTTGACGATGTTCAAGGCTTTGAAGAAACTCATAATCGGATATTTGTCAAAGGCTGCCGATTCGGCAGCCTTTGAAGTTATTTTATTTCAAACATTAAAGCGTCTTTAGGGAGTTTATCTCCTTTGTTGACATGGATCTTCATGATCGTACCACTTATGGGAGCCAGGATTTTATTGTGCATTTTCATGGCTTCCAAGAGGCAAAGTAGATCTCCTGCTTTAACTTCTTGACCTTCTTTTACATACAAATCGATGATAGATCCCGGTATGTATGTGATAACGGCTCCCGGATCGGGTTTTTCCCATTGTTTCCGATTAATAAATTTTTCGGTAAACTGGGTTTTATATTTTAAGCCGTCGATTTCTAATAAATCGTATTTTGGTGTACTCATCGTGGTATAATTTTAGTTTAAAATGGAGGAATTCCATGTTTTTTAGCCGGGGTTAATACCGACTTGTTGCTGGATACCTCGATGGAGTGTTTCAGGATCTTCCGGGTTTCCTCGGGTTCGATCACGGAATCGATATAGCCTTTAGAGGCGGCCACGTAAGGATTGGCGAATTTTTCACGATATTCGGCAACTTTGATTTTACGCATTTCTTCCGGATTTTCGGCAGCCATAATCTCTTTTTTGAAGATGATGTTGGCAGCACCTTCCGGTCCCATTACTGCAATTTCTGCAGTTGGCCATGCGAACATAAAGTCTGCTTTCAAGTGACGTGAGTTCATAGCGATATAACCACCACCATATGCTTTTCTAAGGATTACGGTAATCTTAGGTACCGTAGCCTCACTATATGCATAAAGAACTTTCGCCCCGTGACGAATAACACCCATATACTCTTGTTCAACACCCGGTAAGTATCCCGGCATATCCTCGAATGTTACGATCGGAATATTGAAGGCATCGCAGAATCGGATAAAACGTCCGGCTTTATCAGAAGAGTCACAGTCTAACACTCCGGCAAGTACAGAAGGCTGATTAGCCACGAAACCGATAGTTTCCCCGTCGATACGTCCGAATCCGACAACGATGTTTTTTGCGAATTCTTGTTGAATTTCCAAGAAGTCAGAATCATCGGCAACAGCACGGATTACATCGCGCACGTCATAAGGCTGGGTGGGGTCAGACGGAATGATTTTCTCGATCTTGTATTCCGGTCTTGGCGGCTTGGAGGGGAAAGGTTTAGCTTTTGCTTCGTTACTCCAGGGAATGAATGTCAATAATTTTTTGATCTGTTCGAAACATTCATACTCTGAATGAGCGAAGAAATGGGCATTACCACTGATTTCACTGTGAACTCTAGCTCCTCCGAGTTCTTCCATGGTCACGACTTCTCCTAATACCGTTTTTACAACTTCAGGTCCGGTAATAAACATTTTGGAAATGTTGTCAACCACGAACACGAAGTCGGTCAAGGCGGGAGAGTATACGGCTCCACCAGCACAAGGACCGAGGATTACAGATAATTGAGGAATTACTCCGGATGCCTGGGTGTTACGGAAGAAAATTTCTCCGTATCCGGCTAAGGAGTCAACACCTTCTTGAATACGAGCTCCACCAGAATCGTTGATTCCGATCAAGGGTACTCGCATTTTTAAGGCATGATCCATGATTTTAGTGATTTTACGAGCATGCATCAAACCAAGAGAACCACCGGCTACGGTGAAATCTTGCGCGTAAATACATACAGGTTCTCCATAGATTGTTCCGGTACCGATGATGACACCATCACCATGAAGAACTTTCTTATCCATATCAAAATCTTTGGACTGATGCTCAACGAACATGTCGTACTCATGGAAAGAGTCTTTGTCCAAAATTGCTTCAATACGCTCCCGGGCTGTCAATTTCCCCATTGCAGCTTGCTTCTTAATCGCCTCTTCGCCACCTCCTTGAAGAACAATTTCTTTTCTCTTTCTTAAATCAAGAACATTTCTTTTAAGTGACATAAGTATTATTTTTTATTTATAAATGATAGGTTCTATTCAATGTTAGATTCCGCCTACCAAAATGCAAGATTACGAAAAAAAAATGAAGAAAAAAACACTATTTCGAATGGTTATGAATAAGGTGTTGTCGGATAGTGTTTTAGGGAATGATATTCAGCATATAAATTTGCACAACTCCGTAACTCTATGGTTTAGTTGTTCGTTAAATTAAGCATTCAGTTTGTGGGTAGAGGAAAAGTATTATTGGGAAATGTGAGGTAAAAGCCTTATTCCTAGTGGTCGAATTGGAGAAATAATTGTAATTTTGTAATTAATTAATCTTTGATGAAGAAAGGAAAATGAGATTTTTGCGAAAGCTTTTTAAATATATATTGAGAATTATCCTGGTTCTTTTTTCTTTGATAGTTCTTGTCATGATTCTTTTATATGTTCCTGCTGTCCAGAATTTTGTGAAAGGGCAGGCGGAGCAGTACGTGAATAATAATTTGGACATGAAACTGTCGGTTGGTCGGATTCTGTTGAAATTTCCACTTGACTTGGCTGTTGAAAATATTTATCTGGGACAGACGGAAAAAGACACGATGCTGTATGCCGATGTGATTCAGGTGAATGTTGCATTGACAAAACTTTTAAAGAAGGAAGTTGAAGTTCGTCGTTTAGTCGTGGAGAATGCAGCGGTTAATTTCGGAGACTCTCTTTCCGGATTGAAAATGAATGTCGTTTTGAAGGAACTGAATCTTCGGGTAGATCGGTTGAATCTGTCCCAACAGGAGGCAGAGATCCCTTTCGTTGCTTTAAAAGGAGGAAAAATCCGGATGAATTTGGGCGATGGGGAGTCTGTGGTTGATACAACCGGGGGAAGTGAGCCGGTTCGCTGGCGTTTTAAGGTTGGAGAGGTAACAATCGATAGCGTTGATTATCAGTTACAGGGGCTGCCTATGGGGGAATTCCATGCTGGGGTGGGAGAGGCTCGACTGCAAGGAATGGATGTCGGTTTGGAAAAACAGACTGTTGAGCTGGAGAAAATCATGTTGGTTCGTGGTTTTTGCGATTTACTGATGGCAGAATCTACTGGGGAGCAAAGTGGAGCAGGGGTGGCGACGGAAGAAAGTATGCCTTGGCAAGTTCGGGTAGGGACGGTCGAGTTGGAGGATAATCGTTTTTTGATGAAACCGATGAGTGTTCCTGTTGATGCGGAGCGGTTTCCGGAAACAATTCGTATATCAGCGCTTTCGTTGAAGGTGGATAGCGTGTTCAATCGGGGAACTGAGGTGGCGGCAATTGTTCAAAATTTACGTTTCAAGGAAGGAAATGGATTAGATTTGAGAGATTTGTCTTGTCGGGTCAGTTTGGAAAGTGAACAGACTACCGTGTCGAATCTGATTTTAAAAACGAGTAATAGTCAATTGAAAATGAATGTTCGGGCGGAATCCGGGATAAGTGATTTCGGCATGGAAACTCCTTTTCAGTTATCGATTGATGGATATATTGCCGGGCGGGATGTGCTATTATTTATGCCGGACTCCAATGATCAGTTAAATAATTGGTTATCGGATAAAGTTTTTTCTTTGTCAGGATTGATAAAGGGTAAGGTCGATCAGTTGAATATTGCTCATTTTGATGTTGGTGCAACGGGAGGTTTTTCTTTGAGGAGTGAGGGGAATGTGGCATTCGTGACAGATATGGAAAAGGTTGCGGGAAAATTAGATATAGCGTTTGTTGTTGATCGGGGAGAGTATTTCGCACCTTTATTGTCAGAGGATGGGGAGGCCGGATTGGTTATTCCGGATCATCTGTCATTAGTGACCGGTGTTAATATTGCGGATCAGACGGCAAAAGTGGATATGGAGTTGAATCCCGGACATGGGATATTACGTGCTGTTGCGGGCTATGGTTGGAAAGAAAATACCTACCGTGCAGAAGTTCATTTGAAAGATTTTGCTTTGGATAAATTCATGCCGAATGATTCGTTGGGGGCGATCACGGCTAATCTTTTGGCATCGGGCCGGGGCCTTGATTGGAAAGAGGCAATGGCGAAAGTGGATTTTGAATTAGCCTCCTTGTATTATAACGGGTACGATTATAAAAATGTCGTTTTGGATGCGGCATTGAAGGATCGGGAGTTAACTGGGGAACTATGGAGTGATAATCAGGAATTGAATTTGGGAATGAAATTCCGGTTATGGGCAGATGAGAACGCGTACAAGATAAATTTGAATGGAGATATTAAAAATGTAGATCTGAAAGGATTACATTTTATGTCGGAAAATATGGCTTTTTCCTTGGGACTGAATGTTGATGCAGAATTGAAGGCGGACAGTACATCGTCTTTACGGGCTAATTTTTCGAATATTGTTTTGCAGGATCTTGTTACTCGTAAGTTGGGAAATCTGGATATTACTTTCTCCGGTCTGCGAAACAAGACGTTGTTGGATGTCAAGGCGGGAGACTTGACCATGAAGTTTGAAGGGGATGGTGGAGGCTACACGTTAGTCGATCGTTTTAGTGCAGCTAGCGGATTGTTGGTTGAGCAGATTGAGAAACATGATTTTAACATGGTGAGATTGAACGAACTGTTACCTGATTTTCGGTTAACCATAGATGCCAAGCAAGAAAATTTATTGAATGGTTACCTGAAAAGTAACGGAATTCGTTTTGAACGAATGGCTATAGATTTAGGGACAGATGTTTCCCATGATTTCGGGTTAAGTTCGAAGGTTTATGGATTGAATATCGAGGGAATCGTTCTGGATAGTGTGTTGATGTATGCAAAGCAGAAGGATGTGGCTTTACGCTATGGTGTGGATGTTTTCGGGGCTAAAGATCAATTGGAAGGATTGGCCCAACTGACCGTGGAAGGAAACGTGGAGTATGATCAGATAAACGTGAGAATACGTGAACACGCGAACGAGGAAGGGGAAATATTCAATATCGGGGCTAATATTGCTTTGCAGGATAGTGCTTTTAGCGTGAGTATTTCTCCCGATCCTCTTATCTTGGGGTATGTTTCATGGCAGATAAACCGGGGCAATTTTATTCGTTTGAAACAAGGGGAAATTCCGGCAGCTAACTTACAATTGCTGAATGGAGACAAGCGGATTCGTTTGATTTCGGAAGAAGGTGCAGATCACAAACCGGCCTCCTTGATTGTAGATATTAAAGGTGTTGATTTGGGCGGTTTGTCTAAAGCGCTGTCATTTATCCCGGATATATCCGGTTTGCTAGGGATTGATGTGCAGATGTATAGCAAAAATAACGTGATTGATGTTAACGGGACGGTCAATGTGGATGAATTTTATTACGGGAAAGAGCGTGTGGGAGATTTGGGATTAGGTATTAAATATCGATTGTCGCAACAGACAGAGCATGACGTGGATTTTTCCTTGTCGGTGGATGGGGTAAAGGCGCTTTTGACCAAAGGTAGATTAATGACAGGGGTTGAAGATAAAAATATTGCATTGGATATAGACATCCCTAAATTCCCTTTGCGGGTTACGGGAGCCTTTACTCCTCCGGGTATAATGAAATTGGATGGAGACATGATCGGGGCTTTTCAGGTGAAGGGACAAATGGATCAACCATTGATAAATGGAGATTTGCGTTTCAAGGACGGAACCATAGAAGCTTTGATGATCGGGACTATTTTTAAGATAGATTCTTCGGCTATCGTGATTCATGATAATCTTTTGGATTTTAATCATTTCGGGTTGATTGCTCCTAATAAACAGCGATTAGAACTATTGGGGACGGTTGATTTCGCATCCTTCTCGGCCATAAAGATGGATGCCTCTGTTCAAGCGAAGAATTTCCAAGCCATGAAGGTGAAAGAAAATACGGAGACCATGGTTTACGGGAAAGTGTTTGTTGATCTCTCTGCAACCTTGAAAGGAATGCTGGATAATCTGAAGGTCAGAGGAAATATTAACTTGTTGGATAATAGTGAAGTCTATTACACGTTGAAATCTTCGCCTTTGGAATTGACGGACCGGAGTGCGGATGTTGTACGTTTCGTTTCGTTCAGCGACACGACTCAATTGGCTGCGGCCGATGAGTTGCAGCAGGTTAGTTCCGTGAATCTGGATTTGCTCATGTCCGTGAATATCGCACCGTTAGTTGGGTTGAATGTGTTGCTGTCGTCGAATGGGCAGAACCGGGTAGCAATAAATGGCGGGGGAAATCTGACTTATACATTGAATCCGGTGGGAGAGACCCGCCTCGTGGGAAGATACGTTCTGACGAGTGGAATCGTTTCTTACGGTCTGCCGGTGATCGGGCAGAAGGATTTCAAGATACAAGACGGTAGTTTCGTGGAATGGACCGGGGACCTGGCTAACCCGACCTTGAATATAACGGCCGCGGAGACAATTTCGGCTAGCGTGACGGATGATAGCCAGAAATCCCGCCTAGTGACGTTCAATGCCATGATCAAGATTTCAAACACGTTGGAGAAGCTGGACATCACGTTTGATCTTGCTGCGGAAGGGGATATAACGATACAGAACCAATTGGCAGCGATGACTGCCGAGGAGCGTTCAAAGGAGGCGATGAACATGATGATTTACGGAACTTATTCCGGGCCGGGGACGGTGGCAAAGTCCAATGCCTCTGATAATGCCCTGAATAATTTCGTGGAAAACGAATTGAATCAATGGTCTCGGAAACATTTGAAGAACATGGATCTGACGTTTGGTATTAATACCTATAATCAAGTGTCAGAGGCAGGAGAATCCAAGAAAACGGATTATTCTTATCAATTTTCGAAACGACTGTTTAATAATAAGGTACGGGTGAAAGTCGGGGGGCGAATCTCCACGGATAATGACCCCGCGGCCGGGGGAGTAGAGGAGAATCTTGTGGATGACATTGCCATCGAGTACGTGTTTGGAAAGAATCCGAACTTTTTTCTGAAGATATTCCGGCACACGGGCTACGAGAGCGTCTTGGAGGGAGAAGTGACACAAACCGGTATCGGTGTGGTATTAAGAAAAAATTTCCAAAAATTCATGGATATATTCCGCCGTAAAAAGAAAGTACAAGTAGAATCCAAAATAGAACCGATAGAAAATGAAAAGTCTGGGAAATAGTTTATTTGTTATTATAGTATTCATGCTATTGGTTAGCTCTTGTTCTCAGACGAAGAGGTTGACCGAAGGCGAGGTGTTATACACCGGGGTGAAAAAGATGAATATAGAGACTGCCAAAGGGGTAAAGTTGGAGGGACCGAAAAGTTCGGCTATTTCCGGGCCGTTAGGTTTCCCGCCTAATAACCCGTTGTATGCTCCTTACATACGTTCCCCGTTTCCGGTTGGGTTGTGGGTGTATAATTGGAACGTGAAAAAAGAGAAGGGATTAAAACATTGGTTATACAAAAAATTGGCCAAGAAACCCGTGTTAATCTCTGATGTACAACCGGAACTACGTTTGAAAGTGGTGGAGAATGCTGCCAGTGAATACGGTTATTTCGGGGTGAAATCCAGCTACGAGATTATTCCGAACAAACGGAATCCCAAGAAAGCGAAAATCAGTTATAATGTTTACGTGCCGGAAGCTTACTTGCTGGGAACTGTTGAATTTTGGGGCTGGACGGGGAGAATGGATAGTCTGATACAGAGAACGCAACGGGGTTGCTTGCTAAAATCCGGGGCAGAGTATAATTTGTACACGATGGAAGATGAGCGAACCCGGATAACTAAAATGTTCCGGAATAGTGGGTATTATTATTTCCAATCGGATTATATCGAATTTTTGGTCGACACGACACGGGAAAGGCGGGTCGCAGATGTTCGTATTGCTTTGAAACATGGTATCCCGGCGGTAGCCTTGCAACCGTACAAGGTGGGAAACGTGGAACTTGTACTGGAAAATTCCGATCAGTCAGAAACTCAAGATACCTTGTCTTATAAGGGGATAGAGGTGAAATATACGAAACCGTTGGACGTGAAGCCCAAGGTTCTCGCTCGTTCCATGCATTTACTTCCCGGAGACACTTATTCGTTCTGGCGACAAAATCGAACGCAAACGAGTCTGGCCCGGCTTGGAATTTTTAAATATACCAACCTGAACGTGACCCGGGCGGATAGCGTGAAAAAGTCCGGTTTCGGAAGTCTAGACTTTAGTATTAATGCCGTGTACGACTTACCGATAGAGACGGAAATAGAAGTAGATGTTTCCTCTAAATCCAATAATTTGCTCGGGCCTGGTTTGTCGTTGGGAATAACGAATAAGAATTTATTCCGGGGCGGGGAGAACTTGACCTTTAAGTTGAATGGGGCTTACGAGTGGGAAGTTGGGGATAAAAAGACAAATTCAAATTCCGGGTTAATCAATTCTTACGAGTTAGGAGTGAACGTCGGTTTGTCATTGCCTCGCTTGCTGGTACCTAACTTCCTAAAAAGTAGCAAGGATTTTGCCGAACGTACGAATTTCCAAATAGGAGTAGATTTTTTGAATCGCCATACTTTTTTCCGGATGCTTTCTTTCACGGGATCTCTCAGTTATGATTTTCAAAGCTCGTGGCGAGTGTATCATACGATAACACCTTTGAAGATCACGTACACCCATTTGTTGCAGACTTCGAAAGAGTTTGATGAAACGATGGAGAATAACCCGGCGATAGCGATGAGTTTCAAGAATCAGTTGATACCTTCCATGTCCTATTCGTACACTTATGACAGGGCGGCAACAAGACGGAATCCCAATCGATTGTACTGGCAGAATACGATTATGTCAGCAGGTAACATTCTTTCCGCCGTACAATAT
The DNA here is from genome assembly GCF_040920905.1 of Butyricimonas sp. RTP31003st1_G1_RTP31003_210430. Classification (NCBI taxonomy): domain Bacteria; kingdom Pseudomonadati; phylum Bacteroidota; class Bacteroidia; order Bacteroidales; family Odoribacteraceae; genus Butyricimonas; species Butyricimonas sp. RTP31003st1_G1_RTP31003_210430. The sequence goes on from NZ_JBCOSQ010000002.1 coordinate 104,014, forward strand.
ATCACGGGAAATCATCAGGGGCAAAACAAAAAATTGTTCGGTAATATCTACTCGCAATTCTTGAAATTAACCTCTGAAGTAATCGTGTACCGTAAAATAACGGAAACCTCTCTTCTGGCAACCCGCTTTATGGGGGGCATCGGTTGTGCTTACGGGAATTCCCGGGTGATGCCGTATAGCGAGCAATTTTATATCGGGGGAGCGAATAGTATCCGGGCGTTCACGATCCGGTCAATAGGCCCCGGTAGCTATCATCAGGAAAGCGATAACAAAACGGCTTATCTGGATCAGACGGGAGATATTAAATTGGAAGGGAACGTGGAACTTCGTTTCAAAATCATGTATCAACTGAATGGGGCTATCTTTTTAGATGCCGGTAACGTGTGGTTGTTGCGGAATGACCCGAAACGTCCGGGCGGAGAGTTTAAGTTAGCAGGTTTGTTAAAAGAGATTGCTTTGGGAACAGGTTTCGGCTTGCGTTATGACTTTGGTTTTATCGTACTCCGGGGTGATCTGGGAATTGCTTTGCATACTCCTTACAAGAATCCGGATAAGTCGGGATATTATAATATCCCCAAGTTCAAGGATGGTTTAAGGTTCCACTTGGCGATCGGTTACCCGTTCTAAAGAAAAATATTGGCGTGAGATGACTTGAATTGTCATACTTTTATCGGCTTGATATTTCCTTTCGTACCCTTCCTTTTGTTGATTATATTTTGAATGAAGTGAGAGTTAAGGGGGAGTTAAGTTATCAAGTAAGAGGGATTGACGTGTCCCCTAGGTTTTAAACCCGTTTAGCAACTGGCTTTGCTGTTTAGATAGAATATTTGTGAGATATTTGGAGTGGCCTATTTCCCCGTTACTTCCCCTTTATTTTGTTCCGGGTTTAAAATAAAAGAGCGTGCCATGCGGACACGCTCTTTTGGTGTGATTTCTTTTTCTAAAATTTTCCTGACAATTAGAATGCAAACATTACTCGTAATTGCAGTTGATGAAAATTCTCGTCATCCGGGAAATATACGTTACTCAAGTTAGCATATTGATATTCTCCCATGATTTTAATGTATTGATTGAAAGAATAATTCAATCCAAGTGTTACCGAGTGCATGGTACCCCCGTCAATACTAGAGGAATAGGGGTAGTCTACAACTTTTCCGTTCGGGTAGAACTTGTGATTACCAATCAAGAAAATGTCCCCGTCAGTAATATCTGTTAAGTTCGTGCAAGAGTAGCGAGCTACGAGTTCCAAGCCGCCTTTGTCCCCCATGCCTTTTAATAAACCGTATTCGTCATCGTAGGTATAAGCTTTACCGCAAAGCAGGTAACCGAATTCCACGTAACCACCGTTCATGATCGTGGGACGTAATTTGTTTCCACTTCTCCATCCTTCAACATTTGTCCAACTTTGTTGGCCACCTAATTGACTTTCAAACAAGGTTTGATCATCACGGTCTTTCCATACTTTTTTCCAGATGAATTCTCCGCGAGCAAATACACGGTCGCTCTTGAATAAGAATTCGGGACTGATGGTGAAGGCATCTTTTGCCCAAGGAAGGTCACAACTTAAAAATTTAGTAGTTTCATCCACGTAAGTTTGCATATTGGCTGCCACGTGCATGTTCGTTTTATAAACGCCATCTTGGTAAACCTCTCCACCGTTAATTCTTTGGTAACGTAATCCTGTACCGAATTGTAAGGTGATGTTGTTATCGTTGATGGGTTTCCATAACCAACGTCCACTTAAGCTGAATCCCTGGTACCCCTCTTCTTGCTCGTTGTATTTCAGTTGAGAGAAAATACCTTGATCGGCAAAGAAATGTCTGTTGAAGAATTTGTAAGTAGCTCCCAGTGATCGGCCCGGATCCAATGCTTGGGAAACTGACGGACGGCTGATAAAGTGATAGTTATATGAACTAGTCATCATGCTCATACTTGACGGCTCGTTATAATAACCGGCTTTTACCAAGTGAATACCTTTTAAACTTTCTTTGAAGGTATATTGTGCGAATAGGTTTTTTTGGCTGAACTCGCCATTCCCGAAACCGAAGTCCGCGTAGATAAACAATTTCCCGTAAGTTAAAGAGGCATGAATACGAGCGTCCGTGATGGCAGCACCGGATTTCATCGGGGTCCATTCCGTGTGATAATAAGCTACGTCTGCAAACATACGACCACCGATGCTTGCTTTAAGATCGTTTTCTTTATTGACATATTTCAATAAAGGATTTACATCTTCTTGGGCTTTCACTGCAGTGGTAGATAACATTGCGGCTACCATCATGGCAGGTAATAATATGTATTTTTTCATTACAATAATCGATTAAAAATTATTTTTCGTAACCTAAATTATCCAGTACCTCGCGAGCATCAGGAATTTCTGTTGGTGCAGGAGATTTTCTGTAACCAAAGTCAACCATGTATTGAAGACTCATATCCGTGTGGTTCGTGAAGAATGCATCCAAGTAAGGAGCTTCGTAGCGGGAACCACCATCACTACCCCAGTTGTATTGGCCGAAATATTTAGCCATTTGGTCATAAGTATCGAATGAATACGGGTGGTTCTTCATTTTTGCACGGTGAATCAAGTTGTGTTGCCACGGATAATTTAATTCAGGATAATTGTTCGGGGCTCCGGCAATGCAGGGTCCAATGAAATGTGCTTTGTATTTTACTGCCAAGTTGATGAAAGAGGCATATCCTTGAGGATCATCGTAAGTTAAGTCTGTCGCTCCGGTTCCTTTCCATAACAAGAAACACATCGGAACTTGACCATCAAATAGGTCGCATACGCGAGTTAAACTTTGTAACGAGAAAGTTTGAAGAATAACTTTTCCATTCGTGTTACCAACGTTGATTTTACCGTCTTTGTAGAAAGGATTGCTTTCAGGTTCTTCACCTCCGGCGATAATGTTCATGTTAAGCTTTTCAGCGAATCCGGTTACATTTTCCATTTTTAACTCGTTGTATACCATTTGTTCAAAGTTAGATGGATTTAACCACGGCTCTTTGAATTCGATATAAATTCCGGGGATGTTTCCACTCGTGCCGAGATCATCTTTAACATAGCCGAATCCATAACGAACAACTTTATCTTTTACACCGAAGTTTACCGGATTACTGAATTCTTCATTCGTTGCAACCATCGTTTTTACGACTCTTTCATTTTGGTAAGCATTTCCCCAGATATTTACATGACCCGTGGGTTGTGGGGCATCTTGAGCATATCTTTCCAATTTGAATCCTTTGGAATACATGATCAAGTCCTGAAGAGTAGAGATGTATTGATGATTTCTAGAAAATCCTGTACGGGCTTGTTCTTGACTAACAGCATCTTGATTGAACCAAGTTCCTGCATCCAAAAGCATCAATTCATAGTAAGTATAAGAACAGGGATAGTTGGGAACGAATGCTTTTTTATCCGCGTCAATCAACGAATCGATCTTTTGTGCGCTGTAACCTAAAAGGTCATAATATTCCCTTCTTGTTTTTTCCGGGAATCTTTCACCAAAAACATCTTCAATATTTGTGGTACGTTTTAAGTCCGTGTCATGCAAGGCTAGAATAACACCATCTTTAGAAACTTGTAAGTCTGCCTCCAGATAATCGGCGCCCATTTCACGAGCCCAACGGTAAGCTGCTTCGGTTTCTTCCGGAGTCCAGTACGTGGAACCACGGTGAGCTACTACTGCATACTGGGGAACGTAATCCCGCACTTTTTGTAATTCTGTTGATAGGGTGTCTACATGTACACGCTCAGAGTCAACAAACGTGTCGTTAAATTTCTGATTTTCGCATGACATGAAAGCCAAGGCTATGCTACATGCCATTGCAATTCTCCATGATTTATTAACCATAATTTATTAAATTTGAATTATTTGGTATTCATTATTTTCTATTTTGCACCAGGTATTGTTCCTCCTTGTAAGTAAAGCCGACGAAGACGATCGACAAGGCGCAAGCGATCAGTAACAGCACGAACGTCCCGTCCCATCCGAATGAACTTTCCGCCACGTATCCCATCACCACGTTCGCCAGGATAGCCGTCCCGAAGAAGTACCCGAAGAACCCGGTCAACCCGGCCGATGTCCCGGCCGCGTTCTTGGGAGCCAGGTCAAGCGCCTGCACCCCGATAAGCATCACCGGGCCGTAGATGAAGAAACCGATGGCGATCAAGGATAGCGTGACAATCATGTAGTTATCCGAGAACTGCCAGTAAAGGAAGATAAACAAGGCCACCAGGGCCATGAATATGATCGTCGTGATGGCGCGGCGTCCCTTGAACACCACGTCACTCAACCACCCGCAAACAAGCGTGCCCGGGATGGCGGCGAACTCGTAGGCGAAATAAGCCCAGCCGGCCTCTTTAATATCGTACCCTTGCGCCTCCTTCAAGTAGGTCGGGGCCCAGTCCAGGCAACCGTAACGAACCATGTAAACGAAGGCGTTAGCGATGGCGATAAACCACAACATCTTGTTATTCAGCACGTACTTGAAGAAAATCTCTCTCGTGGTGAGGACCTCTTCCTGTTTCTCGCTGTAATTCTTGGGGTAATCGTTCCGCCATTTCTCTATCGTCGGTAACCCGCAGGACTGCGGGGTGTCACGAATCAACACGTACGCCAGCAAGGCCACGAACAGGGCCACCGCCGCCGGGAAAATATAGGTACCAATGATAAAGTACTTTGAACTGTCCACCCCGTAGAACCACGACCCGAACCACATGGCCCCGTACACGGCCATCGGGCCCACGAGAGCGCCACCCACGTTATGGGCGCAATTCCAGATAGACATTTTCGTACCGCGCTCCTTCACGGAGAACCAGTGAGTCATCACGCGGCCGCAGGGAGGCCATCCCATCCCGTTAAACCACCCGACCAGGAAGTTCAACACCGCCATGATCACGATGGAAGTCGTGCTTGCCCCGAACAGCTCGATCGGCACGGCCATGAACATCATGGACAAGGCCGCCAGTACCAACCCCAGGGGAAGGAACACCCGCGCGTTGCTGCGATCCGAGACGCTCCCCATCAAGAACTTCGACAGGGCGTAGGCCACCGCGTTCAACGACAACACGATACTCAGCGATCCCTTGTCGAACCCGTAAGGTCCGGCGGGGTCTGTTAGAAACGGCATCGCCATCGAGAAGTTCTTCCGCACGATGTAATAGCCGGCGTAACCGATGAAGATGCCGACGAAAACCTGCCAACGCAGGCTCTTGTAAGTCGAGTCGATCTTACCTTCCGGTAATAAATCCTTGTGAGGTGCTGGTTTTAAAAAATTCCACATGTTATTAGATTTTTATTGTAAAAACCATTTACAACCACCTAATAACTTAAATACAAGTATGTTAATAAAATTCGATTGATAAAGAGGTAATGCCTTAGTAGCTATTCTAACTTGTATTTTGTATCATAAAAAGGATGGATAAAACCTCAAAAATTTATTCATCCTTTTTGTTGTTCACGACAAGCCTAGATTGTCGCTGTTAGTTGTTTTTCTAATCCAGCTAATTTCTGTGAAAGAAGTTCCATGTCCCTGCTCACCTTCTCGTTCGTTATCTTTGCATAAATCTGCGTGGTTTTTATATTTGTGTGGCCTAGAATTCGACTTACGGTTTCAATGGGCATACCTTTCGCCAATGTAAGCGAAGTTGAAAAGGTGTGGCGTCCCACGTGGAAAGTAAGTTTAATCTTGAATCCGCATTGTTTACCGATGTTTTTCAATATATTATTACATGACCAGTTACTTGGAACGGCAAATAAACGATCATCCCCGGTTTTGCCTTCATATTTTGCAATTATTCGTTTGGGCACATCCAATAGTCGGATATTCGAATCGACATTTGTTTTCTGCCTACGCGTGATGATCCATAAATGGCCATCCAAAAATGTTTGCAGGTTATTCTTAGTTAAATTTTTAATATCGGAATAAGCTAATCCCGTAAATGCCGCAAAAACAAATAGATCACGTACAAGCTCATAGGATTTATTTTTCATGGGGGCTTTCATTAACAATTGTAATTCCTCTTCCGAAAGAAAACCTCTATCCACTTGTTCAGGACTAATCATATAACCTGCAAATGGATTAACAACAAGCAAACCTTCATTTCGTGCAACGGAGATAATATGCTTTACTCCGATCATATACAACCAAATTGTATTTGTACAACACCCCCGGACCGTACGTAAAAAATGCTCGAAACCGTTAATAAAAGAGAGATTTAATTCCTTTAATGATATATCTTCACGATTATATTCTTTCAGAATGTAAGCTTGCATTAGTTTATAAAGATTACAATATTTTTTGTACGTATTCAAGGTTCGACCGTTACCTACCTTACGAGCAAATAATTCATTATGCCAAGCGAACAACTTGAGAAACATGTCTTGCTTTATACCAATTCCCAAATAAGCATTTTTTACTTGTTCTGCTGTAACACCTCCACCCGCTTGTATGATTTCTTGATAACGATTGTTTATTGTTACCCGAATTTGTTCCAACTGCCGGTTTATATCTTTCGCTTTCTCACTTTTTCCCATGGCTTTCCCTGCCTTACTATCCCATAATTCAGGGGGAACACTCATTTTAAGACTGAATTGAACAATTCCCTTGTTTATAGTTATCCTTCCCATTAATGGTAGGCTGTTATCACTTTTGGGAACGTTACGCTTGACGTAAAATAACAACTTGAATGTACTACGCATAATTCTTAATTTTTTTATAATTGATAAGAAGTTGAAATAAAGTAAACACTTCCCATTTGACAAATTTTAGATATAATGAAGTTTACTCTTGCATCATTTATCATTCAAGAGTACATATAAAAAAGCAATTCTTTCATCTCTAAAAAGTAAAACTTAAAGTACAAGAATTGTTTAAAGTATATTTGCAGCTTGCTAAATCAAGGTAACGGATAAGTAACTGAACAAACTCTTTATTATATTTCAATATTTGAAAGGAAACAAAAATGCAATCTCTATATTTCATCTTGCAAAGATAAATTACAGGGAGTTTATATAATCCAATATTGTATGACGCTTAAAGCTTTTCAAACAATTTTTCCAACAAGATAGTCAACTTTCCTAACAAGACTTCATTCATTGTCATTAACTTTCTGACTTCTTCATCTCTAGCTTGTAATGAGGACGCCTGTTTGTCTACAATTTCTACAAGATGGCGAACCGTGAGTTCGTCGTTATCCCGTACAGAAAGATCTCCAGAAGTTTCCGTCATTGCTGCATTACCCTTACGATATTTGTCACCTTCACCTGTTAGAAGCCATCTTCGATTTACTCCCAATAAACGACTCATCACTTCCAACTTTGTGGTGTCTGGTTTTGTTTTATTCTTTAAGTAGTTGGAAATCGTTGTTGCAGACATATGTAAAGCTTTCGCTACTTTATATTTTGTGTACCCCTGCTCGTCCATTACCTTTTGTAATCTTTCTGAAAATGACATATCGTGTTATTTAGAATTACTATAAATTATGTTACTTTGTCGAAAATAATCCAACATAAATTTGTTTTCATCCAAATTTGTATTACCTTCGTACATCGTTTGTTACAAATATAGCGATTATTGGTGAAATCCCCAAGCAATTGGGGTATGTTAATCGGTTGGTGATGTGAGGAGACAAAGCATTTTCCCGTTATGCTTTTGTCTCCTCTTTGTATTTCTCAGGTATACCTAATTTATTATACACAAAATTCATATACTATATTTATAGTAACAATTCTTCGCATAACTACCTCACATATATTTCTATAACACAAAGAATTAAATAATAACCACATCCTTCGGTTTTCTTAATATGGAATTCAGAATCTATTGAAACAAGATCTGCACATGTTTCTTTTTCTAGATTATTTTATTTCAATCGAAACTAAAATACTTTTCTTTTGTTTCGATTCTAGTAAAAAAGTTGCTTTTTAATTTTGATATATTTCGTTTTATTCATTTCTTTGTAGTGAAAAATAAAATTTCATACACATGAAGCAGAACGAAACTACACAATCGTTTGATGTGATAATCATCGGAGGTGGCGCTACCGGCGCCGGAACTGCCAGAGATTGCTCTCGCAGGGGTATAAAGACACTTCTATTGGAAAGATTCGACATCTCTACCGGTGCTACGGGGAGAAATCACGGTTTATTGCATAGTGGAGCCCGTTACGCCGTGACTGACAAAGAGTCCGCAGAAGAATGTATCAAAGAGAATATGACGCTCCGCAAAATTGCCAGTCATTGTGTAGAAGAAACAGATGGTTTATTCCTCAGTTTACCCGAGGATGATCTCAGCTATCAGGCCAAATTTGTCGAGGCATGTAAGCAGGCGGGAATTCGTGCGGACATCATCGACCCGAAAGAAGCATTACGTCTAGAACCATCTGCAAACCGGGATATTATCGGGGCGGTAAGAGTACCGGATGGCGCCGTGGACCCGTTTCGCCTGACGGCATCCAATGTGATGGACGCCAAACTGCATGGAGCAACGATACTCACATACCAAGAAGTCATCGAGATCATACGAGAACAAAATCGGGTGATTGGAGTAAAAGTTCTAGATCATAAAACAAACGAAATCAAATCCTATTATGCTACTATTGTTGTCAATGCCGGAGGGATCTGGGGACATAATATAGCAAAACTTGTGGATATTAATATAAATATGCTGCCTTCGAAAGGAGCATTACTGATTTTTGGACACCGAGTAAACAACATCGTCTTGAACAGGTGTCGCAAGCCAGCCGATGCTGACATTCTTGTTCCGGGCGACACGATCTGCCTCATTGGAACAACATCTAGTAAAGTACCTTTTGAAGAAATTGATCACATGAAAGTAACCCCGGAAGAGGTTGACGTGCTGTTACGAGAAGGGGAAAAGATGGCACCCATTCTGGCTCAAACTCGTATATTAAGAGCATATGCCGGAGTGCGCCCGCTAGTTGCGTCTGACAACGATCCAAGCGGCCGAAGTGTAAGTCGGGGAATCGTGCTCTTGGATCATGCAACCCGTGACGGGTTGGAAGGATTTATCACAATCACGGGGGGAAAATTAATGACCTACCGGTTGATGGCCGAGTGGACAACAGATTTGATATGTAAAAAACTCAACCTTTCAGCCATTTGTACGACAGCCACGGAAAAGCTTCCTGGTTCAAGGGAGAGCATAGAAGAAATTAGCAAAAAAATTATATCCGTACCTCTTACGCAACGCAATTCGACTATTTACAGGCATGGGGATATGGCCGATCGTTTTTCTGAAAACACGCCATTAGACAATAGCTTGATATGTGAATGTGAAGAGGTTTCTGTTGGCGAGGCAAAATACGCCTTAAACGAGCTGGATGTAAACAATCTGGTTGACTTGAGACGAAGAACTCGCGTTGGCATGGGAACCTGCCAAGGAGAACTTTGTGCGTGTCGTGCCGCCGGTTTAATGAGCGATATGAATAAAGTATGCACGAATAGAGCCAAAGCAGATCTTGCTTCTTTCTTGAACGAAAGATGGAAAGGGATGTCGCCCATTGCCTGGGGAGACACGTTACGCGAGAGTGAGTATACGGCCTGGATTTATGAAGGCGTTTGTGGTTTAACATCATCATCTAAGAAATAACATGAAATTCGATACAATCATCATCGGTGGTGGCTTATCCGGCTTAATCAGTGGAATTTATTTGTCCCAACGGGGGCAGCGATGTGTTATCATATCATCGGGACAAAGTGCTTTGCATTTTTCTTCCGGTTCATTTGATTTGTTAAATAATTTACCCGATGGGACAAGCGTCCAAAAGCCATTGGATGCGATAAGCGAACTTGTCAAACAAGCTCCCACGCATCCTTATGCCAAGCTTGGCGAAACCAAGTTTAAGGAATTAGCCCAACAAGCGGAAGAGTTTTTTAAAAATGCAGGAATTTCGACCCAAGGGGATCACGAAGAGAATCATTATCGAGTGACTCCAATGGGGACATTGAAGCCCACCTGGCTCACGCTTAAAAATTTATTAATAAGCGAAAACGAAAAATGTTTACCAATCCAGCATCCGGGCATCTTTAACATCACGGGATTCCTTGATTTTTACACGCGATTCATCGCGGATGAATTCCTAAAAATGGGAGCCAAATGCAGTATTCATTCTATCAATTTCCCGGCTCTTGAAAATTTGCGCAAGAATCCGACAGAGATGCGCTCCGTTAATATTGCCCGGGTATTTGACAAGCAGGAAAATATAGAAGAATTAGCCCGAATACTAAAAGCGGAAAGCGGAGATTGTGATTCAATTATTTTACCCGCGATCACGGGGTTGAATCGGGAAGATGTGGTAGATTACTTGCGAAAAGAAATCAACAAGCCAATCTATCTCTTGCCAACTCTTCCTCCTTCCGTTCCTGGTATACATACACAACAAAAACTTCGTTCTGTTTTCCAGCAAAATGGAGGAGTTTTCATGCTGGGAGATAATGTTTTACGCGCAGACATAAAAGGAAACAGGATTTCACAGATTTACTCTTTCAATCATGGGGACATTCCTTTCGTTGGACAAAATTTTATTCTTGCCACGGGAAGTTATTTCAGCCAAGGATTGATTGCCAGTACAGAAAAAATATACGAACCAATTTTTGATCTCGATGTAACATTTACCCCGAATAGGACACAATGGTATAACAGCGACGTGTTTGACACACAACCTTATCAATCTTTCGGGATCAAAACCGACAGCACGTTCCGTTGTACCCGAGAAGGCAAACTCTTTGAGAATCTTTATGCAGCCGGGGCAATCCTTGAGGGATTCAATCCTTTGAAAGAGGGATGCGGGGCTGGAGTTTCCATTTTGAGTGCCATGTATATAGCAGAACAGATTTTAAGTAAATAAAGAAGCCATGAATCTCCAACAACATAATATCAGCGACAACAATTTTGAACAATGTATCAAATGTACGATCTGTACCGTTTATTGTCCTGTAGCAGCAGTAAATCCCAATTATCCGGGTCCCAAACAAGCAGGCCCCGATGGAGAACGCCTACGGTTGAAGAAATTCAACTTCTATGATGAATCCTTGAAATATTGTATTAACTGTAAAAGATGTGAAGTCGCTTGTCCTTCGAACGTGAAAATCGGAGACATTATCCAAGCAGCTCGAATTAAATATAGCAAAAAACAACCGAAACTCCGGGACTATATTCTAGCTAATACAGATCTTGTCGGAACGTTATCCACCCCGTTTGCCCCGATCGTGAATACAACTTTGGGCCTAAAGCCAGTGAAGGCAATTTTGGATGGGGTTATGAAAATCGATCATCGACGCACGTTCCCCAAATACGCTTTCGGCACTTTCGAAAGTTGGTATAAAAAAGTCGCAGAGAAACAAGCCGCCTACCCAAGCCAAGTAAGTTATTTCCATGGGTGTTACGTGAATTACAATAATCCTCAACTGGGAAAAGATTTAATTAAGGTCATGAATGCTTTTAGTATCGGGGTGCAACTTCTAGAAAAAGAAAAGTGCTGTGGGGTCGCCTTGATTTCCAACGGATTGATCAAACAAGCACAAAAACAGGCTCGTACGAATATAAATTCGATTCGGAAGTCCGTGTTGGAGAAGAAAATACCCGTGATAGCAACTTCTTCAACCTGCACGTTTACGATTCGAGACGAGTATCCCCACTTGTTGGATATTGATAACGCTGATGTTCGTGAGGACGTGGAGTTGGCTACTCGGTATATCTATCGTTTGTTAAGCCAAAAGAAAACAAAATTGAATTTTAAAACAGGACAGAAAATCAAAGTTGCCTACCACACGCCCTGCCACATGGAAAAACTGGGATGGGCTTACTATTCTATCGAGTTGTTGAAATTAATCCCGAATATCGAATTAACCATATTAGATTCGCAATGTTGCGGTATTGCGGGAACTTACGGTTTCAAAAAAGAGAATTATAAAACCTCTCAAGACATAGGAGAACCTTTATTCAAGCAAATAGAAGCACTTGACATTGATTACGTGGTTACCGATTGCGAAACATGCAAATGGCAAATCGAAATGTCTACTTCAAAACGTTGCGAACACCCTATATCAATATTAGCCAATGCATTAGAGTGATTTTAATTCCATCACTCTAATGCATTTTTGATTATATATCGAAAATCAATGTGTTAAAATCAAAATCCAAACGATTTTTTTTCGAAAAACATTTTGTTTTAAAATTCAATTCTCATACATTTGTTGCATAATGAAACAAAGTGATTGCGAAAAAGAAAGCAATCGATTTCGATTTCATTCGAGGAAGGAATAAGTGCGGCGTCCATTAAAAGAATGATAATTATGAATCGGCAAAGAAACACGATACAAGAATGTATTTTTGGGGGAGGATAGAACAAGTCCGTAAAGCAAAAAAACGTGGAAGTGTGTTTATAACAAAATATTTTTACAATAAAATCTAATAACATGTGGAATTTTTTAAAACCAGCACCTCACAAGGATTTATTACCGGAAGGTAGGATCGACTCGACTTACAAGAGCCTGCGTTGGCAGGTTTTCGTCGGCATCTTCATCGGTTACGCCGGCTATTACATCGTGCGGAAGAACTTCTCGATGGCGATGCCGTTTCTAACAGACCCCGCCGGACCTTACGGGTTCGACAAGGGATCTCTGAGTATCGTGTTGTCGTTGAACGCGGTGGCCTACGCCCTGTCGAAGTTCTTGATGGGGAGCGTCTCGGATCGCAGCAACGCGCGGGTGTTCCTTCCCCTGGGGTTGGTACTGGCGGCCCTGTCCATGATGTTCATGGCCGTGCCAATCGAGCTGTTCGGGGCAAGCACGACTTCCATCGTGATCATGGCGGTGTTGAACTTCCTGGTCGGGTGGTTTAACGGGATGGGATGGCCTCCCTGCGGCCGCGTGATGACTCACTGGTTCTCCGTGAAGGAGCGCGGGACGAAAATGTCTATCTGGAATTGCGCCCATAACGTGGGTGGCGCTCTCGTGGGCCCGATGGCCGTGTACGGGGCCATGTGGTTCGGGTCGTGGTTCTACGGGGTGGACAGTTCAAAGTACTTTATCATTGGTACCTATATTTTCCCGGCGGCGGTGGCCCTGTTCGTGGCCCTGCTGGCGTACGTGTTAATTCGTGACACCCCGCAGTCCTGCGGGTTACCGACGATAGAGAAATGGCGGAACGATTACCCCAAGAATTACAGCGAGAAACAGGAAGAGGTCCTCACCACGAGAGAGATTTTCTTCAAGTACGTGCTGAATAACAAGATGTTGTGGTTTATCGCCATCGCTAACGCCTTCGTTTACATGGTTCGTTACGGTTGCCTGGACTGGGCCCCGACCTACTTGAAGGAGGCGCAAGGGTACGATATTAAAGAGGCCGGCTGGGCTTATTTCGCCTACGAGTTCGCCGCCATCCCGGGCACGCTTGTTTGCGGGTGGTTGAGTGACGTGGTGTTCAAGGGACGCCGCGCTATCACGACGATCATATTCATGGCCCTGGTGGCCTTGTTTATCTTCCTTTACTGGCAGTTCTCGGATAACTACATGATTGTCACGCTATCCTTGATCGCCATCGGTTTCTTCATCTACGGCCCGGTGATGCTTATCGGGGTGCAGGCGCTTGACCTGGCTCCCAAGAACGCGGCCGGGACATCGGCCGGGTTGACCGGGTTCTTCGGGTACTTCTTCGGGACGGCTATCCTGGCTAACGTGGTGATGGGATACGTGGCGGAAAGTTCCTTTGGGTGGGACGGGACATTCGTGCTGTTGCTTATTGCTTGTGCCTTGTCGATCGTCTTCGTCGGCTTTACTTACAAGGAGGAACAATACCTGGTGCGAAATAGAAAATAATGATGCCTTATTGAGGTGAAGAAATAGAATTATTCTGATCAACAATAAAAAATAAATTGTATGAATACAAAACATTTGACGAAAGGAATAGTGGTTATATTGTTGCTATTCATTACGTCCTCGATTTATGCGCAGACTTACCGGGAGATCAAGGGGTGGTCAAAGGAAATTAATGAGAGAATTGAAACATTCTTGAATACAACTTTAACCATGAATATTCGTAAAGTAGCGGTATTCGACGGGGATGGAACTGTGATCGGGCAAGCACCACACTATTTGGCGGATGAAGCTTTATATCGTTATGCGGATAAATATTATAAGGGCAAAAATGATAAAGTTTCCAAGGAAAAAATGGCTATTTTGAATCGGATGGTAAAAGACGGTAATAACGTGGGGAAAGTTTATGTCGAAGATCGTGCCCACTTTTTGGCGGGAATGACTCCGGAGGAAGTGGCAAAGTTGGGGTATGATTGCTATGTGGAGTCATATCAAGGAAAGTTTTACCCGGAAATGAAACAGCTTATAGCTAATTTGAAAGAGTATGGATTTGAGGTTTGGATATTGACAGCTTCTCCCGAGTTTTTATATCAAAAATTTTTATCAGAGGAATTGGGAATCCCTGAAGTAAATATTCTCGGGATGAAGTCTGTCGTGGTAGATGGGGTGTTGACAAATGAGATCGTGTTACCGATTCCGCAAGATGATGGGAAAGCGAATGTTATCCCGACTTTCATTAAAACTCGTCCACTTGTAGTAGGGGGGAATAGCCGGGGAGACATGGATATGCTAAACCAGTCTTGTGGTTTGAAGATTGTGGTAAACCCGGATGATAAAACTGTCCGAGGGCCGGAAGATGGTCCAATGCATGGTCTAACGGTGAAAGAGTACTGGGAAAAAGAAGGAGCCGTTATTGTTCGGTGCAATGATGTCCGAGATCCGAAAGTGCGTTTCCATACTTCGGAGTGGGGAATCAGAGAAAATGTGATTAATCCTAAAGAATAATTCTGTGAAGAATTATCCCGCATAGTTACAATAAACTTAATTTATGTCATTATGAAAAAAAACTATTTATTAAATGTATTGGTGTTATGTTGTGCCCTTTTTGTATGTACAATTGCCCGGGCCGAGTCTGATAAAGACGAACCTTCTAACACGAAAAGCGAGGTCGCGCAAGCCAATAACGACGACCTTACAAAACAAGTAAATAAACTTCTTTCGATATTGCCTAAATTCTCTGGTTATATTCAAACCGGTTATAACTGGGGGGACAAGAATGGGGACAACAGATCATCATTCCAATTGAAACGTATGCGTTTGATCATTGATAAAAAAGTTTCAAAAACCTTTGATTTTCGTGCCCAGTTGGAGTGTTTCTCCGGATCGGTTGATAATTCTGCCTACAAGAAAAAAGTGATCACCGTAATGGACGCTTTTGTTAACGCTCATATCACTGATGCTTTGCATTTCCGTGCAGGTCAATACTATTTGCCGCTTGGTTTCGAGAATTATGATATTTCCCCGTCTACTTTAGAGACCGTGGATTTCTCGAACATCTGTTACCGTATGGTGTGTCGTAATGCGATCTCTTCTGCAGATCTTATTGATTATGGTCGTGATCTTGGAGTGATGGCTTATGGAGACCTTTTCAAAAGCAGAGATCAAAAATTTAGCTATCTGAGTTATCAGTTATCATTGACGAACGGTTATCTCCCGACATTGAACGATGACAATAAATCGAAAGATTTTGTGGGTCGTATCACAATCCGTCCGGTAGAGAAATTGCGTATCATCGGTTGTTACAATTGGGGAGAATATAAAGGTTTGAACGAAAATGGAGATGCGAAGGATTATCTTCCGATGAATCGTTTTATCACCGGTGCTTGGTATTATGATCCGAATGGTCTTGACGTTCGTGCAGAATACGGCCATATTCAAAGTGATGATGCTAACGTGAAAGAAGATGGTTTTTATGTGCTTGCGGCGTATAAAATTGGTAAGTTCTTACCGGTTGTACGTTATGATATGTACCGTGACAAAGCAGCCAAGACTTCTGCAAACAACAAGGATAACTTCCTTTTAGGTTGTACCTATGAAATAATCAAGGATGTTAAGTTCCAGGTAAATTATACCATTTCGGCTTATCCTGATAAGGTAAAAGATGCTGGAACAAGAACCGGTACGGGTAATAGCTTGCAAATCATGTGTCTTCTTAAATTCTAATAATACTCAATCTTTTTACCAACAAATTAAATTATTGGATTATGAATAAATTATTTTTCGCTCTGGCATTACTTTTTGTAGGAATGTCTGCAAGTGCCCAACATCTGGGAACTGAGTATCGATTGAAAAGAGTTATTCCCGTGGCAGGACGTCAAGGAATTGCTATCGACAGTAACTATTATTATGTTTCCGACACCAAAGTTCTTTATAAGTATGATAAGCAAGGTAATCTTGTCATGAAGAACGATCAACCGTTCCAGAATCCTAAAATTGCTAACCACTTTGGTGATATTGACGTGTACAATGGAGAGATCTATTGCGGTATTGAGAAATTTGAATACGGACGTGGTTACAATATTGCCGTGTCAATTTATGACGCAGAGACTTTAAAATGGAAACGAGATCTTCCTTGGTCTCCTGAATCAGGACAGGTAGAGGTGTCTGGGCTTGCTGTTGATCGTGAGAAAAATATGGTTTGGATGTCTGACTGGGTGGATAGTCGTTACGTGTATTGCTATAGTCTTGAAACAGGACAATACTACACGAAAATGCAATGTCGTCCGACTCCCTACTGGTGCCAAGGAATCTTTATCGCTGACGGGAAAATGCTTTTCACTTCAGATGATGGAGAATCTTTATATAATATTCCTGATAATATTTATGTTGCTGACATTACGGAAGTGCATTTCACCGGTTTGCAGGAAGGAACTGAAGTGGTTAAAGATACTCCGTTCAGTGTGAAACTTGACAAAAACGGAAAGCCTGTAATGCGTAAAGGTAAAATTGCTGCAGGGGCAAAAGCCGGAAGAGTTGAGTTGTTTCGTGAGATGAGTGATTTCCGTCGTTCTGGAGAGATTGAAGGTCTTTCAATTGACCCGGTAAATGATGATTTGGTTGTTTTAAATAATCGTGGTACATTAATCGTTCTTGGTATGTCGCAAGGTCCGTTCAAGGAAGAAGGGTATACCGGAGAAATTCATGAACTTTATATCTACGAGAAAGTAAAATAATTTTTAGCGAAGGAATTTGAGTTAGAAATAGACGATCCCCGAAGGTTTTATAAAAAACTCTGGGGATCGTTCTTTTTTATGTTCGACTTTAGAAATCAAGAGTAGTTATTTTGGCGGATTACCATTTGAACCCTAGCTATTTAAATATAATAAAACAAAAAAGCAGCCAATTTATTGACTGCTACCTCTGAGCTGTTAATGGGATTTGAACCCATGACCTCTTCCTTACCAAGGAAGTGCTCTACCCCTGAGCTACAACAGCAACTTAAAAAAGAACTCACTCACTTTTCTTCCCTTCTTTTGAGCCTCTTGTCGGATTCGAACCAACGACCCCGAGATTACAAATCACGTGCTCTGGCCAGCTGAGCTAAAGAGGCATTTCCTAAAAGGGTAAGCTTACTATGTCGCACCGCTCAACCATCTACCCTTGCTGTCTTCCGACCCTGGGGGAGTTCGACAGGAGCTGGTCGCATAGGACTTACCCGGGCACAAAAGTACAAAAATCTTCTCAGTTACCAAATGTTTTCAGAGTTTTTTATAGACTAAATTTAGGGCCTATATTTAATATATTGGCTTATAGAAAGTTGTTTGTAAATGAATTTTAATCTTGTTATATAAAAATGTAGAATCATGTAACCTGAAGTGTGAAATTCGTGTATAAATACTAGAAAAAGAAACAAATATTGAGGACTAAACGATCCAAACAAGCGTATGCAGACAGAAAATAACATAACAGGAGCAGAGTTTTTATCTGATTTAAACGTTTTATTATCCACTAGCGTGGGTTTGAATAGAAACGTGAAGTTGGCATTAAAGAAACTGGGCGAACACGAGCGGGCCGATCAGGTTTATATCGTGAGTATTAATCACGATATGACATTTACCATATCGGAAGAATGGACCCGTACCGGGGAATCTGTTTTCCCGGAGTCAGGGGAGAAACGCGGTTTCTATTATGACCGGAAGTTAGAACAGGATTTAGAGAGGGACAATTATATATATATTCGGGATATAAATGACGTGACGAACGAGAGTTTGAAGAATATCATGCAGGCGACGGGGGTCAATTGTGCTATATTTTTACCCTTGTATATATCCAGTCATCTTTTTTCCTTTTTGTGCTTAAGTCGTTGTCACCACGAGGAGCCGTGGTCGGGGGACGAGATTGCCTTTTTGGTACAGGTAGCCTCCGTGCTATCCGGAGCGCTCGAAAAAGAGTTGATTTTAAGAAAATTGGTGAAACATCATGCCTTGTATCAGGACTTTGTCGAAAACCGGGTGGATTACATTCTTCGCTTGAACCGGCATTTACATATCAGTTTCTCGAACAAGACATTTTATTCCTTATTCGGGGATAGTCCGGATGATATTATCGGGAGTCGGATCGGGGAGCTAATGACTGAAATGGATATTTCATCAAAGAAATTGGAGGAAGTGGTGAAGTTCCCAGAGGATTTGTTGACGTTTAATGCCAAGGTAATGCGTGATGATGAGGTGGTATTTATCGAGTGGTATGCTTATCCGGTCAGGTTAGATCGGGATCACACCGAAATTCACTTGGTCGGGCATGACGTGACTCGTTTCAAGGAGATGGAACGTGAATTAACATTGCTGAAAACTGAATTGCAAACTTTCTCCGAAACCATGTACCCGATGTGGAAATCAATCAAAGATAATTTATCGGGAGAGAATGAAATTGGTAATAATGAATCATTTGATAATTTAAGTCAAAAAGCTATGGCATTTAATAAGCTCTACGAGGAACTTTTATCAAAAATTGGTTATAAATTTGTGGCGAATGCATATAGATCATAGCGAATATACAATCCTTTTGGCTGACGATTCTGTTTCGAATTTGGAAAAGATGAAAAGCCTGCTGGCTGGAGAGAATTTTAAATTATTACCTACTCTGGAAGCGGACGAGGTATTTCTACTTGCGAAGTTGAGGCTACCGGATATGATTATTATTCGCTTGGCGCTAGAGGAAGGGAAGGGGGTTACGGTTGTCCGCCAGTTGAAACAGAGCGCCTTGACCAAGCAGATTCCGATACTCTACATGACGATCCCCAACCGTTATGAAGATTTCCGGAAGGTGGTCGATTACGAGGGGGTGGAGTTCGTTTCCCGGCCGTTGAGTAAAAGGGAGCTGATCCTTCGCATAAATAATCAATTGCTTTTACTGGAATCACAGCGTATCATCGAAAGGCAGAATGAACGTATTCAAAGCGTATCCCGTTCTAAAGACAAGCTGTATTCTGTTATCGCTCATGATTTGCGGGCCCCGATCGGTACGCTTAAAATGATTCTTGAAGCGCTTGATCACCAGAAAGAGAAAATTCCGGATGATAATATAAAGAATCTTATCAAGATGTTGCAGGAGACTACGGATGAGGCTTTCTTGTTGCTGGAAAACCTGTTGTTATGGAGCAATAGCCGGAATGGATTATTACAGCCGTACAGGCAGGTATTTTCTTTCACGGAGGCGGCGAAAGAAGTGATCGTGTTGCAGGAGAATATAGCAGGGGCGAAGGGAATAAAGATTTACAATCATATTGATCGACCTTTTACCGGGTACGCGGACGTGAATATGATGAAGACCGTGTTGCGTAATTTATTATCCAACGCAATTAAATTCAGCTACACGGGGGGAAGGATTGATGTGGACTGCAGGGAAGAAAACGGCTTTTTGACGGTAATCGTGAAGGATCGGGGGCAGGGAATCAGTGAGGAACATCAGCAAGGCTTGTTGGATGATGGATTACATTTTATTTCTTACGGGACGCAGAAAGAGAAGGGGAGCGGGTTGGGGCTACAACTCTGTAAGGATTTCGTGAGAATGAATCACGGGAAATTGTGGTTTGAATCGAAAGAGGGGAAAGGTACCACGTTTTATTTTTCCGTACCCGTGGGAGAGAGTTTATAAAGTATTACTTTACAAACTCTAGGACACTTGTTGTAGCTGGCTGTTGCCGGATTTTAACGCCTTGTACATTTTTAGCGCCCCCCACGCATCGGTTGCCGCGTAATGTAATTGTGCAGGGGTCAATCGTGGGGCTTCCCAGTTTGACGTCCGTTGTCGTTTGGATATTTTCACCTTGAAAATAATCGACATTAATTTAGAGAATGACATCTCTTCTATGCCGAATGCCTTGGCAAATATTTGTAAATCCAGAAAGCTTGCCGGGATGAAATTGGCTAGTTTCCTAAGTCCCCGAATGTCATCGCGTATCCCGACACCGATTTTCATTATATTTTCATTGGCCAAAAGGTCCTGTAACGATTCAGGCAGGCCGCATTTGTTCAAACGGAATAAGTATACCCGTTTATCGGTGGCCAGTTGTAACAGGCCTACCTGATGTGTTACCCCTTTCTTGAATGCCGGTTTGGTTTCCGTGTCGAACCCGATGTACGGGTAGGACGATAAATCGTCCACGGCCGCATCAACTTTATCCTCATGATCAATCACGATGATCTCCCCGTCAAACGTGAAGTTTGGTAATTCCTCTATTTCTTCCTCGCTGATCTTCGTCTTGTATTCCATGTCTATCTCTCTTACATGGAGTCGTCCGTGTCTACTACTTTATATATTGCCAGGTGTATCGCTCTTAATACACTGGTACACGCCTTCCCCCAGTATAATTCAAAACTGTTATTTAATTGCCATAATGCTTCCTCGATGACATCGATCATCCCACTGCGATACGCGGAAATGAAATTTTTCAAATCCTGGTAAATATCACAAAGTTTCTCGGAAATCGAGTTCACGACCGGAGTTTCGCTGTATTGCATGTTGTCGTCGAAAACCTCCAGATATTCGTCATTCTCGCCCAGTGTCCGGCTTAATGTCGCGAGCAAGGCGTTGTAATCCTCTTCGGTCACCACCTCTTCCATCATACCGAGGTTGTCACTTTCGCACGAGGGTAATAAGCTACCTTTCAGATAAATTAGCGGGATGAACTTTTGTAATTTCGAAAGCAATTCGCTGGCGTCTTCTTCGTGAGAGCCTTCCAGGTAACCGCAAAACTCTTTAGCAACGGCAACGAATTCAATGACCTCCCGGCTATATCCTATATGTTGTAAATCGTCCATAATCTTTTTTATTTTTCACCACAAAATTACCAAATATCTTAGACTATCCGTAATATGCGGGAAAGTTTTTCATGATTGTTCAATAATATGGAATAAAAAAGTGCGGCTACGTTCATCACGAAGTAACCGCACCGAGACTAGCAACAATCTACATTCACTATACTCCCTGGTTGTGACCCCGGGAATTCTCACTCTCTACCTATGCTAGCAATCTCTTTATTTCCCTTTTGATATTATCATCTGTCTGGTGAAATTGTACTATTGATACGCTTTGCAGGAAATATCGTTGTAGAATTCCCGTTAAAAATCGATAAGAATTGGGATTGTTTGTAGTCCTCGTGAAAAATAAGAAGAATTAGAATCTATTTTCTCGTCAGAATTATGGGAATTTTCCGGTTGTAGAGTGACAGTTGGGTACTATCACTGCATACTCGCATCTTATCGCTTGATGATAACCACCATTTTAAAGAGCGATAAGTAAAATTAATAGGAGGTGATTTCAATTTCGTCGTGCAACAAGGATGCCTCCGGCAAACATATGCTTATAAATGTTGTTCGTGCTAGTTGGTGGAAAATTATCAACTTCCATATATAAGTCAGTTTTTCAAATTTACCACCATGTATAAAAATGGGTGATAAACCTCATCATCTTCTAAAAGCTGATCCGTTGAAAATCCATCAAAGGCGCTTTTGAACAAATTTATTTTGTTCTGCTTTTCAGTTTGTGTAGAGAATCAAGTATAATCTAACCGTGAAGTGATCGAGAAACTATCTCTCGTTCGTTGCTTATTTAGAGCTTAATCGGGGCTTATTCTATCCGGGCTGCATGAGCCACGAGTAAGCTCTGAATCAGTTTCGAAAAAGAGGTATTTTCTCTCTTAATTCTCGGTAGGATTCCTATTACTTCTTTTATTTTAACGCGTACATGGGGAGCCGGATAATGATTTGGTTTATATCTTGGTTTACACAGGGCTTATTTTGCTTACATGAGGGGATAAAACCATGAAAATGGCCTGGAATGAAAAAACATCTACAAACGTAAGTGCTTTAAAATGAGAGCGGAAAAATGGGACTCAAACCCGCGATTCCCAGCTTGGAAGGTAGTGTTCTCTCTTCGGCAATGTCCCTTACTTCGACAGAGCTATCACCGCTTTGCACTTATTTAAAATGCTCTTATTTTGTATCCAGTTTTAAACATTTGCTTTACCGATGTTGATTAATAATGTTGTCTAACTATCTAATTATAATCGTGTAATCGTTATTCTAAAAATGTGTTTTTCTTCTCCATACGTGTATGTTTTTCATGTTAATATTTACTCTACCGTAAGGCGACTTTAGATGAGTATATTGAATATTATAACAAAAAAAGAATTAAAACTCGATTAAATGAAAAGGGGTTGTCCCAAAAGTTATTTTTCAAACTATCTTCCCCCCCCTATAAACAGAGGGAGAGTTGAAATGCTCCCTGTCTTCGGTAAAAGTCACCAGCTTCTCCTCTGTTTATAGAGGAGGTGGCACGAAGTGACGGAGGAGTTTTTGGAGGATAAAATGACTTTTGGGACAGCCCCTTCATCAAATAAGTTGATAATTTTGTGTCCAACTTTTGGGGGGCATTTCAAATGTATATATCGACTAGAATTTTGTATTTTCCCACTAGATATAAACACTGATAATTTCTTACCTTTGTAATCAACTAAAAATATGGCAACATGAATAGCAAGTTGGTTGATTTATTAAAAGAAGTGGATTCATTGAAACTGCGGTTATCGTCCTTGCGTCCTTTACCCGTTGAGGCGTTAAAGAAAATACAAGATGCTTTGGATATAGAATACACTTACGAGAGCAACCGTATAGAGGGAAACACCCTCACTTTACAAGAAACAGCACTTGTCGTGAATGAAGGAATCACCATTTCTGGTAAATCCATGCGTGAACACTTGGAGGCAATCAATCATGCAGAGGCTATTGGCTATATAAAGAAGGTTGCTCAACAGGATATTGAAATAAGCCAAAGGACAATCAAGGAGATTCATGCACTTGTGTTACATGGCATAGATAGAGAGAATGCTGGAAGTTATAGAACCGTACCTGTAATGATCTCGGGTAGCACACACGTACCGTCTCAACCTTATTTGTTAGAGAAACTAATGGAAGATTTCATGCTTGCATTTCAAAGCATGGAAAAAGAAAATATTCATCCTGTTATTATCGCCGCTTACTTGCATGATGAACTGGTGAGGATACATCCATTTATAGATGGTAACGGGCGTACTTCTCGACTTCTGATGAATCTTTATTTACTGCAAAAAGGTTATACTATTGTTACTTTTAAAAGTGATAATGATATGAAGTTACGTTATTACAAGGCTTTGGAGGTTTCTCACACGGAGCAACAACATGATGATTTTTACTTGCTAGCTGCCGAAGCGGAAAAAGCTTCTTTGGAGAGGTATATTTCTATTTTAGAATGAAAAATAACTTCATTTGTTTTGCAAGAGTTTTTGATTTGTAATACAAGACATTAATGGTCGTATTCATGTTTGTTTTCGGTTTAACTCTTGGTTTAACTTTCAGTCGAAAACAGACATTAAAGCACCCTAAAACAGACTATGCTATTAAAACAAAAGAGAGTTAGAATTTAACTTCCAACTCTCTGAAATTCAATATTTCCTAGCGGAAAGAGGGGGATTCGAACCCCCGAAACCCTTTAGAGGTTTACACGCTTTCCAGGCGTGCCAGTTCAGCCACTCCTGCATCTTTCCAAATGCGGGACAAAGATAGAAATTATTTTTAATGAATGTGTATGTTTGGGATTATTTTTGATGTTAAATCGTTGTGAGTTGGAAATCAGTGAATAATATGCTAGAGCCTTGCTTTGGCTTGCGGGTTACCGTTGGTGGTCTTGTTTTTCGGACGATCTATATATTTGTCGGTTACTTGCGTCGTATCCTTTTGAGAGTCTCGTTAGTAAGTTAACGGGAAGTCAACGGGAAGTTAACGGGAAATCAACGAGCGAATGCGGAGAACTTGTCACGGTTCTTTACTCGTCTTGTAATGGACTAATTAACGAGACTCCCAAGAAAGTATGCTACAATACAGGCGAGAGTGTGGTTAGTGAAATACGAAAAAAGCGGTCCCGTTCTGAGACCGCTATGTCAAGGAATCAAACTAAGATCACTTTTTTGGTGCGTGCTTCAGTGACCGATTGATTAAAAACATTAAATAATCGTAGTGTGCTTTTCGTATCAAGATTACTCACTCCTTGACCAAACAAATATAGTAATTTTTTATTATTCAACAATGCTAATTTCGTTTAGTAAATTTGACGCCCCTGCGTATTTGTCTATAATCCACAGAACAAAACGAATGTCAACGCATACACATTTATTATATTTCGGATTGTAATAAAGGTCTCCGGCCATGGATTCCCAGTTGCCGTCGTATGCCAAACCGATCAATTCGCCCTTGGCATTGATTACGGGGCTACCGGAATTTCCTCCCGTGATGTCGAGATCCGTGGCGAATCCAGTATAAAGTTTGCCGTCTTTATCGGCATAGCGTCCCCAGTCTCCTTTTTGGATAGCAGCCAAACAATCCGGGTTCAAGTCGAATTCCGGGTCGTTTTTCACGTATTTCTCCTTGTAGCCGTCGATAGAAGAACGGCAGTGATAAGTGACGCCGTCTTTCGGGGAGTAACCGCCAACCGTTCCGTAGGTAATTCGCATTGTCGAGTTCGCATCCGGGGGAAGTACAGTTCCCTTGTTCATTTCGACAAGAGCCTCCATGTAAAGCGTGCGTAAAGCACCTATCTTTTGGTTATTGTCTTTTAAATAATCACGCAGCTCGTAGTTTTTCGTTTGGGCTGATTTCGTGATCAGGTATGCCGGGTCTTTGTCGATTGTTTTTTGGTCAACCCCCTTGTCTAACCAAGCAAACAAACGGTCTTTTGTTGTTAGCACGGAATTTTTGTAAACATAGTCCGTTAATTTCTGGTAGTCACCTTTGAATTTTTTCACTAGGTTACCGATTTCTTCCGGGAAGAATTTCGGGTCGATATTATTCACGTATAGTTCGATCATGGCGGCGAAAACCTTGCGGTCAACCTGCTCGTCATAATCCTTGAAATATTGTTCGCAGAAATGTCTCAGGTTCTTGCATTGTGCGCAGTCTTTGTGTAGGACACAACATCCTTGTTTTTCCATGGCACTTTCGAATCCTTTAAAACGCATGGCGAGGCGGGTCAAGTCAGCCCCGTTTATGATAGCCTCCCGATGGTAGATAGCGGTAGCCATGTACGGAGCGGAGAATGCGTAGCAGGCTCGCAATTCCTCGACCAAATCACCGTATTTAGCTTTGCGTGCGGGGTCAGCGTTGATCCACGCGGTTAGTTTTGCCTCTTCGGCTGTTTTAAGGCCGACGACATTATATTTTTTTGTGTATTCACATTCACCGATGGCGTATTTCCAGTAGTTACTGTTCATGAAGTATTTGGAAGCGTATTGGATGTTGATCTTCTCGTCGGCATTCATGGCTTCCCGAAGGATAGCTAACTTCGTGTCCCGAACCTTGATCATGGCGGGATTCGTGATGTTAATTTTCTCGCTAACCCCGAATGATGGCGTGTAGCGGGCAGTTGATCCCGGGTAGCCCAAGACCATGGCGTAGTCACCTTCCTTAATCCCGGCTACTGACACGGGTAGCACGTATTTTGGCGTGATCGGTTGGTTATCCGGAGAGTATTTGGCCGGGTTCCCATCCTTGTCACCGTACACCCGGTACATGGCAAAATCCCCTTTATGCTGTGGCCACGACCAGTTATCCGTGTCTTTCCCGAATGCCCCGAAACAAGTGGGGGGAGCTGCTACAAGACGCACGTCTTCGTACACTTTATAATAGAATAAATAATATTTGTTGCCTCGCAACATGGCCGCACACGAGGTCTCGTATCCTTTCTTCGCATATTTCTTCTCGATCACGGAGTTGGCCCTTCTGGAAGTGTAGGGGGCCGTTTCGTCGTCTTTCTCGAAACTTTTCAGTACTTCCCGGTATTCGTCCGTGACGTCGATCACCCGGTCCAGAAACATGACCGTTTTGCCCGGAATACGGATTTCTTCGCCTTGATTCTTTGACCAAAAACCATTTTTCAAGTAATCGTGTTCAAGACTACTCAACTTCTGGATGTCGTCGTAAGCACAATGGTGATTCGTGATCATCAAGCCGTTTTTGGAGATCATACTTCCCGTGCAGCTTCCGAAATCTAGGGCCACGATGGCATCCTTTAAAGAAGGAACGGTTTCACTGTAGATTTCTTCAGCCGAGAGTTCGACACCCTTGGCTTTCATTGCCTCGTAATTGGTTTGGGCCATAAGATGGATCAGCCACATTCCCTCGTCAGCCTTTACCGTGAAAGTGCTGCTTGCGATTAAAAGGGTGGCAATAATACTTTTGATAAATGTTGTTGTCTTCATCCAGTTATTTTTTTGGTAATAATACGAATTCCATTTTATTTTTCTGTCCAAACACGGTTTTGGCGAATTTACGAATATCTGATGGTGTTAAACCATTCATCGTGTTTTCGTAATTCGTGAAATTGTCAATTCCGTATCGGTAGTAGTCTGATAAAGTTTCCTGCCAATAGGAATTGGTGGAAATGTTTGTCTTGTAAAGTTTGTTGAAATAGCGTTGCGCATTTTCCAATTCGGAAGATGAGGGGCCATTTTTGACGAGATCATCGATTTCTTTCTGGACAATCTCCAGCATTTCGTCGGCCATGAAGGGGGCCGTGTCGAAATTCACCTCTATCGTGACCTGGTTTGTCGGGACAGCCTCTTCCGTAGCATTTACGCTGACGCTGTATGCTCCCCCTTTTTCCTCACGGATGGATTTCATGTATCTGTCCCGGAGAATATAGCGGAAGGCAGCCGAGAGAATTTTGTTTTCGGCGGAGTAGGGGAGTTTTGCCGTGTAAAGAACGCTGATTGAAGCTTTGTCGGTTGTCAACTCTTTCTCGATATGCCGGATGATTTTTCCCTTGGCGTAACGCACGTGGTTATCTTTGTATTCCTGCTTTACCCCTGTTGTCGGTAGAGAGGCGATGTACGTTTCCACGAGTGGTTTTAATTTTTCTAAGTCAATGTCTCCCGTGAAAATGAACGTGAAGTCTCCGGCATTGGCAAAACGTTCTTGGTATATTTGTTTTGTCTTTTCGAAGGTGATCGTGTTTACTTTTTCAAGGGTTAGGCTTGTTTTCCTCGGGTGATGGTTGTATTTCACGCCTTGAACTTCTTGACTATACTCGGCTTTTGGGAGGCCCTTGCGATTATTTAGTGTACTTTTTATTTTTTCGATTTGATGGTTAAACTCTTGTTGGTCAAAGTTTGGTTCCGTGACATAAAGATGGATCATTTGCATCAAGGTTTCCAGGTCTCGTTTGGCCGCATACCCGCTCAATGTTTCGTAATACTCCCCGATTTCCGGCGTGAGGGAGATGACTTTGCCGACATTAATTTGTTTTAAATCGGTCCGGGAGAAATTCTTCACTCCCATGAGCTGGCAAAAATTGTTGGCCATGAATCCGTTGGCAAGTTCTTCTTCCGGCAGAGTGGAAGTCCCTCCTTTGCTAAATCCTTTGATGTCAACAATGTCTTTTTTGTTCGGGTATGATTTTATGATGACCTTTGCGCCGTTTGAAAGAGTCCATTCGATAGTACCCATCGTATCATTTTTCTTCTCTTCCAGAATGTTCCCGGCTTCTGGAGTCTTCGTGATTAGCCGGGTGTCTTTCAGTGTCCGGTGGACATAAGGTGCGATGTTTTGGTCTTTGGCGTTTCGGACGGTGGCGATTAACTCTTGTTCGCCGGGATAACTAATGTTTTCTCGCCGGGGACCGAGTATCGTGATGAGTATGTTGTCATCAGAGAACATCTCTAGGGCTGTACGGTTCAGTTCCTCTAAGGTCAGATTTTGTAGCGTGAAGACTGACATCTTTTCTAAGAACTCATTCGGCGGGATTGGGGTTCCCGTGGTGAAATGGGCCAAACAGGCTTTCACCATATCTACGCTTTTGAGGTTCTTTCTCTGGTTCATCTGGAGTTTGACGGATTTAAGCATATTGGCTTGTTGTTCATTGAACTCCTCCGGGGTAAATCCGTACTTTTTTATTCTTTCCACTTCGATAGCCAGTTCGTTCAAGGCTTCATTGACTTTATTGTCTTTCACGGCTCCCATGATGAATACCATCTTTTTGTCGGGTGTTAAGTCCGTGTAGTTGACTGATCCCTGACGGATATAAGGATTACCTTGTGCAGCTTTGTTGATGATTCTTTTTTTGAATAATTCCGACACAAAGCTTCTTTCCAAGTCGGTTTTGTAGGCCTTCACCGTTTGTCTTTCGCTTGGAGAAGGAAGATCCAGTTTATACATGAGTCTGACTACCATGGCACCGGCATCCGGATCGGTCGAGATACCAACGAGAGGCTCCCGGTTGTCGGGAACCGAATACACTTCTTTTTGTACCGGATGCTGTGCTTTAGGTAGTGGTGATAGAATTTTCTTAATTTTATTTTCCATCATGTTCACGTCAAAATCACCGATCACGATCACGGCCTGTAAGTCGGGCCTGTACCATTTGTGGTAAAAATCCAACAAGGTCTGACGTTTGAAGTTCATGATGATATTTATGTCCCCGATCACGTTACGTTCGGCATACTTCGAATGGTTGTACATCACGGGGTTCAGTTGTTCCGACAGGCGCATACGGGGGATGTCCCGGGTTCTCCACTCTTCCCGAATAACCCCTCTTTCTGCCTCGATTTCAGCCGAGTCACAGGTGATGTAACTGGACCAATCGTGAAGCATCAACAACACGGTATCGATGATCGTTTCCCGAATTAAGGGAACTTCGGAGATATTGTATGCCGTCACGTTTCTGGACGTGAAAGCGTTCACGTTGGTGCCGAATCGTACACCGATGCTGGCAAGGTATTCCAACATGGTTTTCTTCGGGAAATGCTTTGTTCCGTTAAAGGCCATGTGTTCCAGGAAATGGGCTAAGCCGTTCTGGTTATCCTCTTCCTGCATTGCGCCCACGTTATGAACGATATAGAATTCACCCCTGTTTTTGGGATTCTCGGAGTGGCGAATGTAATAGGTCAGTCCGTTATCCAACTTCCCGATCCGTATATCGGGATCCATCGGAATTGTTTGGTCTGCACCGATGTCCTGCGCCACCAGGGGACTGATGATCAGGGTGAATAATATGGTGTAGATGATGTATTTTATCATGGTGATTTACAATTTGTATGGGTATAAGTCTCGCGGGGTAATCCAAACGGATTACTCTGACAAGATAAAAGCATAAAAAATGATTTCAAGTTTTCCGTGGAGGATGTGTTAAAAGTCGTATTTGTATTTATCAACTACCCCCACTAACTCTCCCTTGCACAGGGGGAGAAAACGCTTGGTAATCAGCTCTCCCCCTGGGTAAGGGGGAGCTGGTGGGGGTAGTTTTTAAAATTGACTTTTTGGAAGCCCCACGAAAACGGTTGTTTATTCAACGGTTTTACCCGGTGTTTTAAAGGTTAGAGTAGCATCAATCTCTTTGGTTGTCCCGTTCGTATAATGGATTTTCCATTTTGGGGTTTGAAGAATCTCCCAGATTTTTTCATCATCCAGAACCTCTTTCACGTACGTGATTCGGATAACCGGGATGTCACCGTTCAGAGCCGTGGCGAATTCCATCACTCCATCTTGAGTTGAAAGGAAACTTCCCAAATAGGGAACCTGACGCTGAACTAACGGTTTATCCAATCCCGGATAGGGCATCTCGTAAACTGCCGTGGCGGCGTCTTCCCCGTATTTCTTCAAGGCAATTTGGAAACGAGATTTGGTTGCCGGGAACATCATCTCGAGGAATGCCTGACGACCGATCGTGTCCACTTGATTCGAGATGTTTACCAGTTCGTAGTCACATTCGATCTTCTTAACTCCACCACCATGCACCGGCATCTCGAATTCACGGGTTTCGACGATACTTCTTAATTCTTTTTTATCAATCGGTTTATTGATGTCCATGAATAATTTCACTCTTACCGGGCAGTCATATTCGGTTTGTATTCCATAGAAACCTTCTTTTTCACGGATGATGTTTCCTAGGAACGTCACGTCCATTTGGTCGAATAGTTTTTCAACGCCTAAGGTGATTATTTTTAATTGTTCCACTCCGGCAGGAGGCGTATTCAGTTTCCGTTTTACCGGGGTAAACATGGCGTTCTCTACTTTTTCTTTACTCGTTTCACTCGGGTCATAATAAACCACGACGGCGAATCGATTCACGTAAGTCGTTACCCCGTAAACTCCCGGAACGTTTTTCATTCGTGCGGCAAATGCCTTGGAGCTACCGAAACATTTCACGGTTCTCATGCCGTCGCGTTCGAAGGATTCCAAGTGTTCCAATTTTGCCGGGTCTCCCCAACGTTCATCTATAGTCGGCAATTCCCAATGGGTACCCATCCACAGCCCGACGAAGAAGAGAACAACGACTAGAATTGCGGGTAACCATCGGAATGCCGGTTTACGGTTTATTTGTAAAGCATTTTTATTACATGCTCCCATACATTCGCCACATAAGGTACAATCGATGTCTTTCACGACTTTCAGATTGGCCACGTCAATTTGTTGCGGGCATTTTTTGCTACACAAACCGCAATGGTTACATTTCTCGTCATCCCGAGTGATGCGGAGTAACGGGAATACCTTGCTTTCGTGGTACACGATTTCGAAGATATAACCGATCACGCAGCTTGCACCGAGTAACCAGTACCATTGCATCGGTAGGCCGAAATAGCCTAGAATTAATGAAAGTATCAATAAGCCTAGGAACGTGAGCGTGAATTTGAACACGTTGCTCAACGCTCCGAGCGGGCAGATGTATTTACACCAGAACATATTGATGAACAAGTTGCCTAGAAATAGGCAAGCGATGGAAATTAACGCCATCCATGCGGTAAGTTCGCCTTTGAATCCGGTTGCGATAGCATAGTACGGATCAAAGTTCTTACAGAATAGTTCGCTGCTTGAAATCGTCATGTAGAATATCCAGAATAACAGGATATACTTGATCGCTCTTAAAATTTTGTCGACGACTGAACCCGTGGTGATGTTGATGTTTATCTTCATCTTTTTGCGTAAAACGGCCATCCATTCTGTTACCGTGCCTAAGGGACAGAGATAACCGCAGAACAGTTTACTGAAAAGAATAACGCCGATTGCCAGGGTTACCCCCATCATGATCTGTACGATCGACATGCTACATGCCAGTGTGTTTGAATTCAAGTAGGTTACGAGAGATTGCAGTCCCCCGAACGGGCAATAGGCCTCGACGTCGGCTGGCGCACCCCCGAAAAATACTTTCAGAATAAAT
Source organism: Butyricimonas sp. RTP31003st1_G1_RTP31003_210430 (assembly GCF_040920905.1). NCBI lineage: Bacteria > Pseudomonadati > Bacteroidota > Bacteroidia > Bacteroidales > Odoribacteraceae > Butyricimonas > Butyricimonas sp. RTP31003st1_G1_RTP31003_210430. The sequence goes on from NZ_JBCOSQ010000002.1 coordinate 135,597, forward strand.
CCGGCAATGACCGCAATTACACCCAATTGCAGTACATGTCTCCATAAATTTTTCTTAATCTTGCTCATTTCTTTTTTGATATTTGTTGTTTTTGATCCCCTAGAATGATAGTCCTATCGTGGCTTGCAACGTTGTCCAGTCTTTACCGTCATACAGGCCGCTGGTGGACTTTTTGTAATTGACATTGCCGATAGCGTACAAGTTCATTCCTTTTTCCTTGTTGAGGAAATAAGTGTAGCGAACGTTTACTCCTCCGGCTATTTTGTCCGATGTGATATACTCGAATTCCTGTTCCAGTAAATCTTTCCGTTGCGGGTATTCGTCGATATTCGGTAAGACGGTTTCGGATTCCTGTTTCATTTTTAACATCGTGCCTCCCCCGATGGTGTAGGCCCCGTTTATGCCGCAATCCAACATTCCTTTTTTGAAAAGGAAATTCTTCTCGAATGAAAGATAACCTTCCGTGTTTCTCAATATTTGTTGGAATTTAGCCGGATATAGACGATATACCCTTTCGGCGTAAAAGCCTTTAGCCCCGATTTGTGCGTTCCAGCAACTGTTATACGCGGTGCGATTGCGGAACAGGTTATAGTTTGCGTCATAAACGGTAGACTCGATGGAAGATTTATTCTTTTTCCCGAATTGTGTCCAGGTACTATTTTGGTTTATGACTTCCTTTTGCTGGATGTTCTCGTAGCCTAACATATTGGAGAAATCGGCTTGCAGGTTAATGTAGTGGTTGTACTTTTCTCCGCTGACGTTGAAGGCTCCGGTGTAATTGTATGCGCGTTGTTTCATTTCGCCTCCGCGCTCTTTGTTATAATTCGCCTTGAATATTTCCTGTTTCTTTTCCAGTATGGAGAATTGGTTAAAGAATCGGGTTCGGTGGGTGTGGAATTCCACTTGTGCGGCACCACCTAAGGATTCATCCCGAATATCCCGGATGATGCTTACGCTTGAACTTACCTGTTCCGACGTGTAGAACCATAATCCCTCGACGGAAAGAAGTTCCGGTGTTCGGCCTGTTCCGATTGTCCTGATGTCAATGTTCTCCGTCTCTTTCTGGTAAATGAAGTTCAGTCCCAAGTTCAAGTATTTGGAACGGTAAACCACTCCCGGGTACACTTTTAGGTTCATGTATGTGTTCTTGTTTCGGGCGTCTTTCTTCTTGGCATTACTGGCGGTCAGGTAATCGATTTTGGCCCCAATGCTCCAGCGCTTTCCAATCATATAACCGATTCCACCTTCCAAGATGTAAGTTTCCATGGTCTGACGTCCCGGCATACTGTCTGCAAAGAATATTGGGGAGCGGTACGGGTTGATAACGTTACACCATCCCATTTTCAGACGATTCATGTAATCAAAACTGAATTTCCCGTAAAAGAATACTTTATTCAATCTTCGGAAGGATTCTGTTTGCAGGTTCGTTTTATTGAATGCCGTGGGGGCGTTTACATTTCTGAGACTACCTTTTCCATATTGAAAATCGACTTCTACGATGGTGAAATCCTGATTTTCGTTGAACGTTAATCCAGCGTAGTTTAAAGACTTCGTCCAAGGATTGTTCGCTTTGACCCGATCCATTCGGTAAAAAATCTTCTCGTTGTCTTGGGTTTGGGCATTTACTGCCGACATCCCGGCAATGAGTAGGCCCAGACCAAGTGTATATATTTTTTTGAATTTCATAATCTTCATTTTTAGATACAGTTCGTCTATCTGTTTTTTAATGTATTCGGAACGACTTCGAAATCCTCGCTGGAATTGTTGGAGTCCATGTATATGGTCCTGCCATCGACAACTTCATCTACTTTTCTGCAAACGGAATTGCCCAGGTAACTTGTCGGTATATAGGTGAATCCGGCATCTATATTGTTGGGAATTCGTTTGTTGGCTTTGCTGGCACTCGTCACGCATTCAACTCCATCGATTACCCAATCTTTGTGAATCATTAGGAATTTTTGAGAGGCGTTGGGTTTTACCGGATCCAGTTGAAGATTTCCGGGATCTTCGGCGTAAGCCTGTGCACTTTCAGCTACGGTGGTCGGAATTTTGAATATCACCATGGCTGGGCCTGTCAAACTGATCGTGAATGCTGTGCCACTATTTCTCCAGAGCATTTTTAAGGGTTCAACTCCCGGAGCGGGGACGGATGCTCCTGTTAACAGCGGGTCCCAGAATGCAAAATCGGCTTTGGAAAGATCCACGGATTGCGAGGCTATATCCACGTGATTGATGGCGTTAAGCGCGATAATCGTTTCTTCCCCGGGTTGTAAGGGGTAGTCTGTACCTGTTCCGGGGAATTGCCATGCCATCATGAATAGCGGAATTTCATCCCATAAACTTCCGTCCGGTTTGGTGAAGTTACTTGGACTGCTACTTGTGACAGGGTTTACGGTTCCTATACAAAGACTATCCAGGTAGGCGATTTCGTCGGAATTGTTGTAGATTGATATGTAAGCGTCTTTCGTGTAATTCGTTCCGTCATCTTTTTTACAGGCTGCGTAGTAAATCTCTTTGATGATTAATTGCTGTAATTTGGCGTGAGTCAGGTTTATCGTGTAGGTATCCCCATCTTTTGTTCTTTCACTCAGTACAATTCGTTCCATTCTCCCGTTAAAGATGTCGATGGTGTTTTCTCCCCTTTCCCGGTGTTGAGCTACTGCCTCGTAGAAACCGTATTCTACATTGAACGTGGCGATACCGGAGGCATCACATTTGCTTGTGTAGGTCAGACCTGACGTAGTGCTGTATAATTTCACATCAATCCCTTCCGGGCTGGTATTTTCAAAACCTTCCGGCATGTTCACCTTGATCAGGGCTCCGATACTCATTTTTTCTTCTTTCAGACATCCCGTGAAAAGGAATACGACCAGAAGCGTAAGTATATGATATGTTTTCATCTTTATTCCTTTTTTAATCCGTTAAAATTTCAGACTGATTTCGGCACCAAAGCTGATGTCGCTGTTTACTCTAAAGTCGGAACCGCTGGATTTGTAATATCTCCAAGGTTTGGCGTTCGTGAAATTGTTTGCATAGAAAGAAAGAGAGGCAAATCTTCCGATTTCTTTCGTCATGCGCAGATTCAACATGAAGTACGGGTCAAGGGAGTCTTCCACGAAATAGGTGGACTTACCGCTTTTGATCATGTGTTGGAATACCGGATCGTTTGCTTCTGTTTCCGTGAACGGGTGGATTGTACCCTCTCGGTCCATGTATGCTACCGGATTAATATACTTGTTGTAGGTTTTGTCTTTTTCGACATTTCCTTCGACAATATTTCCGTCGTCGTCTTTCATGTAAGCCAGACATTGGCCCTGGTATTTGGATAAGGCTTTCGATTTATCCATCCACACGCATTGGGCTCCTAACGTGAAAACGAGACGTAATTGGGGAATGTGGGTCACGAGGCGTAAGTTCGTGTTCAAACGTTGATAGAGATTCCCGTTTCCGACATTGTTCCCACCCACGTATAGGCCGACATAGGGATAAGGTTCATTATTTATATATCGGGTTTCATAACTCATCTTGAGACTATTGTCGAATGTTTTGGTGTGGAAAAATGCTCCGTCCACGAGAATTGATGTTTTGATCACGTCGATCTTGCCGAAATCAAGGGAGTATTCGATACCCCATTTATCGGTCGTAATCCCGTTATCCGGGCGTTGGAAAACTCCGAATGTTTGTAAGGTACGGTAACCCACGGGTGTTCCGTTTTCCACGACTTCCCCGTTCACGTATTCCGGGTGGGTTAGGCTGGAACTGTAATTGTATTCTCTATATTGATAGGGAACGGCATAACCGGCTTGGTTATATCCATTCGTCAGTTTTTCCTTGAAGTAGGCTAGGCTGGCATTGACGCTGAGAACCTTGAAGTCCACGCCGATCTCGAAGTTGTTACTTTTCGGAATTTTCAGACGGTCGTTGTCCGTTTCGAAAACATTGGTGGTAATCACGGCCAATTTGTAATTGTTGGCATCATCTTTGAACGAGAAACTGGCTTTGTCGATATAGGCCGGGTCCGGGTACAAGTAAGCAAGTGTCGGCATTTTATGCTGGATCCCCCATCCGGCGCGAATACTCAGGCTTTGCCAACCTTTCTTGTTCCAGCGATTCTCAAATAATGTCAGTCGAGCGTTAAAACGAGGGTCCACGATTACATCAAAATCAGCTCCTTTCGTGTCAATCTTGGTGAATCGGCTTCCGGCAGAAAGTTCTAATGATCTTTTGCCCATTTCGATTTTTACTTTGTCCTCGACGAAGCCGCTGTATTCATTGATGTAGGGAATGTCTTTGAACGAGCGGGGACGTATGCTCTGGGTCGGTGGGTTGTTCGGGTCGAAACTCTTCCCTTTTCCTTCATTTCCTTTCGTACTCCACTCGCCACCTAGCATGAAATTATTGTAGAAAATTCCGTATTTTCCGGAGATATTGGCCGTTAACTTAGCTTGTGCGTAAACGGGTTTTCCCTCGATCTTCAAATCACTATAATATTCGTAGGGGAGGAATCCTGCCACGTGTTCCCCGGATTCCATGGAATTCGTGTTGGCGGCCCCGACGGTTGTATGTTGTTCGTGGTCCCAGTTATATTGTTTTCCCAAGGAACCGGCCACGGTGTATTTCAGACTGGTTAGCCACGCCTTGTTTATCATCCAGTTACCGTATATATTCAAGCTGATTTCCTGATTCTCGACTTTTGTCTTTTCTTCGGATTGCTTGTCCGGGTCACTTTTTTGTTTGTCCAAGGTGGTCAAACCTTTAAATTTAGCGTTTAGGCTAAAGGCTCTTCCCTGCGGGTTGAACACGTTGGAGTAACCGATTTGGGCGGTCAATCGGTTGTAAGACTTTGCCGGGGTACGAATGTCATTCTGCGATTGCACGTAATCAGCGTCAATATTTAGAAATCCTTTATTTTCTCCTAAGGCAAAACCTTTACCGGCATAGACCTGTTTGATTTTCGGGTCTGTCTTGAAACGAACCTCCAAAGGTGATTTTCCTGCCTTTGTTTTGACGATCACGGCTCCCGAGTTCAAGTCCCCGTATTCGGCAGAAGCGATTCCCCGGATTACCTCGATAGACTCGATGTTATCGACAGCTATCTGGCGGGCGTCGATACCGGTTCCGGCTGATGTGCTTATTCCTTGGGTTGACAAAGCGGTGGAGGCCATTTGCATATTGGCGTCATTTGACATTCGTGCCCCGTCAACGATCACGGCAGTCCCGAAAGCATTGGTGGCGTCTTTCCCCGTGACGTCACGGATAGTCAGTTTCGAGATGTCGTTCAAGTTTGGATTGACGGTCAGCGATCCGGGTAACAATTGCATCACGTCCACGATGCTGGAAGCTTGCACGTGTTCTAACGCCGCTTTTTTTATAGAAGAAGAACTGTTGAGTTTGTTTCCGGCTGTTGCGGTCACGGTGACTTCTTTCAATGCCAGGGTTTGTTCCTCTAATTTTAGGATGTATTTTTCAATATTTTTACTCAGATTGATTTTCATTTCATAATCTTTGTAACCGAGACAGGATGCCGTTAAGGTATATTCGCCTTTTTTCACGTCTTTAAAAGAAAACTTTCCGTTAATGTCAGACGTGGTCCATAGGTTTAAGTCCTTGATATTGACCACGACGAAGGGTAGTGTTTCACCGGATTTTGCGTCTTGTATCGTTCCGGATAGGTTGACCTTTTCAGATTGGGCAAACAGGTTCATATGCCCGATCAAAAAGATAACCGTGCTTAAAAAAAACAATTTTTTCAAACTCATAGTAAGATCTTGTAGGTTTAGCTGTTTTTAATTAAAAAGTCTGTCCTCAATACATTCAAGTTTAGTGTCGTTAATATTATACTTTCCTAGCCACTCCTGCATCGCCACTTGCCGATCGGTCTTGTGCATGTGGTGGTGTATACTGCCCACCAGAATGCCTAGTGCAATTCCCGCGGCAATGCTCATGCCTAGGTGTCTTTTGCGGATCACGGGACCGGCATCATCCATTTTATTCCGGGCCATCTTTTCCATGATCCCGTTATAAAAGTCTTCACGTACTTCCCTTACCTTGTCCTTCTCGATGATCTCTTCAACTTTCATGATTTTCTCTCTCTTTGGTTATATGACAGACTTCATTTTAAAAACTTGCGCTGGCAAGATACTTTTTTTCATTATTTTGTGATATTTTTTGTAGAATCCCTGTTTATTTCTAGAGAATCGGATTCTATGTTCTTGTAGTGGTGAAACTTAGGGCATCTTTTACATTTTTCTTGATCCGTGCATTTTTCTGCACATTCCGCACAATGTTTGTTGATCTCCAATAAATCGATGAACATTTTTTCGAGTTTTTTTGATTGTTCCGGGGTGCATACCTTTTTTATATTGAGTAAATGTCGGGCCGTTTGTGTCTTCAATGCTTTATGCAAATGTCCCACGGACGTGGCAATTTTGTTCAGCTCTTCCAAGGAGGGGTTGGGTTTTGCCAGTTCGTTCAACATCTGATAGCGTCTTTGACAGAGTAATTTTAAAACGGTTTGATGCCTTCTCAAGACGATTGAATCCAATTCATTAATGAGTTTATATTGTTCATCCGTGAAATCTAATTCTTTGCGAAGGAATTCATTAGAGATGGTGGAGTCTTCATTCTTATAGATTGTTTTTTCGGGGGTAAAACAAAAGAATACGAGGAGTGCCGTATTCAACATTAGCAGAATAATGTTCACCCAGTAAATCAAATATTTTTTATTTATCTTTTTCATGACAATGTCTTTTATTTCGTGTTGAATATTTTCTCAAGATTATTTTTCGCACGGAAAAGAAGCGATTCCACGGAAGAGAGAGTAATCCCCATGACCTCTGCAATTTCCTTGTATGAAAGTTCTTCATACTTGTTTAAAATTAGCGCCGTGCGTTGATTTTCAGGAAGTCGGTCGATAGCCCGGTGTAATAATTCCAGTTGTTCCTGTTCTTCCAATAACTGTTGTTGTGGCATTTCAACCGATTGTGCCACCTCTTGTTGTTTCCATGATTCTATATCGACTTTTATGGCCCGCCCTCTGGGGGATTTGCAGTGATTAATAGACCTGTTCACTGCTATCCGGTATAGCCACGTGGATAATTTACTTTCAAACCGGAATTTACCTAGAGATTCGAAGACTTGGATAAACACGTCCTGGGCAATGTCTTCCGCCTCATCCCGATCGTGTATGAAAGCATGACAAGTGTTGACAACCATCACCTGATAGGTGTCAACCAATAACTTAAAGGCTTTCTGGTCACCTTCAAGTATCGCTTTTATCATCTCTTTCTCGCCCATTCCAAGATTTTATCGCACTTCCCGCCCGGGGAAATATCACTCAATCCATACAGGTAAATGGCATTACAACATTTGTTGTAATATCATAAAACGTTCATTTATTGATCTCAAATGTAGTAAAAATATTGAATGTTCAAAAAACAATGTTCATTTTTAATATATACTGATTGTCAGTAATCTGCATTAAAGGACTTGTGTTTAGATAATTATCCGGCATCCTTTTTTTAATGTATCATTTATTGAACGTTTTTTAAAATAGAGGAAAATGTTTAACTCCTGGACTGCGTAAGGCCTACCTTGCGATTGTGTTATTTAACTGGTGCTAGATAAGTGCGTTTGTCTGTCGGGGAGAGAGGTGTGTTTGTCCGGATGAAATCAATCATGGCATTTACTACTGAAATGTCTGTGTGTAGCCCTTCCCCTTTACCTGGGAAGTCATATTCGACGCTTACATAGTTATTTAATGCAACTTTATACGTGGCTTTCTTGACGAGTGGTCTGCTGTTACGGTCTTTAAAAATGACATCTGTTCCTTTTCCTTGTTCGTCTTGGACAATCGTGTAACTTCCGGGTGATACATACAGGTCTATTATGTGGTCTTCTTGATTGAAATGATTGAGTATTAATGTTTTTATATCGCTCAAAGACAATTCGTGAATGACAATATGGTTACCGAAAGGTTCTATGGAGAGAATGGTTTCTAGTGTGATGTTTCCTTGGGGAAGTTCGGAAAGACGAATGCCGCCTTGATTGTAAAAGGCAAAATCGGATGCCATTGAGTGTGTCATTGCATCTGTCACGATGTTTCCGATGCTCTCTTGAGATTTGAATGGGAGAGAGGTTGCCCCGATCACTTCTTTAAACTTGGGTTGATCAATGAAATATTTAACTTTTTGTGTCATGGAAGAATCAATCCGTGTAATCGTGTCAATCAAGCAGGATTGATACGAGCGTTCCGAGAGCTTGCCTTGTTTGAATTTTAATATGGTCAGACCGGCATATTGCAATTTGAGGCCTGTTTGACCGATCATGACATTATTTACTTCTTTCGGGGTTTTTAAGAGGGTATGGGAATGTCCCCCGATGATTATATCCAGTTCCGGCATTCGTGTGGCTAGGGTGGAGTCCTCGTCAACCCCAAGGTGCGTGAGACCGATTAGTACGTCACATTGTTGCTTTAGTGACCTGTAATCCGCTACCTTATCGAGATAATGGTCGAAAGTGATGTCCTTCAATTGTTCCGGGTTGACGCTTGGTATATGGTCAGCCCCCGTTTGTACAAGGCCTAGAAAACCGAGTCTAATACCGTCTTTCTTGATAATATAATAAGGAGGGATACTGTCGAGTTCTCCCCGGGAGGAATTGATGTTAGCGCAGACGATCGGGAAGGTTGCGTCGTTTATTCTGGCCCGAAGAGTTTTTTGTCCGAAATCGAACTCGTGATTTCCTAGCGTTCCGATCTCGTAACCTAGGTCGTTCATTAATGAGATAACAGGTAGTCCCTTTTCTTTTGCATGGTCCACGTACGGGTTCCCCGTGAATCGATCCCCGGCATCCACTAGAATCACGTTTGGATGTTTTGCCTTTATTTGTTCCACGAAAGTGGCCAGTTTGGGGAATTGTTCGATACTCCCGTGTATATCATTGGTGGATATGATCACGATCTCTTTTTCCCCTGTATTCTGACAACCGAAGAGTAATATGATCCATGATAAGACCATGCACACGTGCAATTTTGAAAGCACGGAAATATGTAGCTTGAAATAATCGTGATTCATATCATTGTATTTTCAAGCGACAAAGATAATTTAAAAGTGGAATTCTTAGTACAGGAATTGTTTCCGAAATGCCGGAATATCCACTTCGAGAGTTGTCTCCAAGAATTTCTCCACGCTACCATGTGTTGTCTTGATCTGGTCTAGTCCGGCTTGCAGAAACTCTTTCTTGACGGAGAGTACGGATTTCAAGTTGGGGTTCATGGCGATCTCTTTGGCATATTTATCACTCAAGTAAACGTTAGAGGCGAGGTAATCTTCCATGATGGTTTGTTCATCAACCCCCAAAGCATATAATATCAGAGCAGCTCCCATACCCGTGCGGTCTTTCCCGGCAGAACAGTGAAAAAGGAGGGGGAGATTTTTTTCTTGCTGCAATAGCTTGAAAAATTCTTTATAATATCCGATAAAATCTTTGTCCGTGACGAAGAGAATATTCATGCGCATCATGATGCTATCCATCTGTGTCGAGTCAAGATCGGTCAATCCCATTAAGGAGATCACGTTTCCCGGATCGATGGGCAATTTGAATTCGTTTACTACTGACACGGGCAACTTGTCCGGGGCAAATTTCTGTTCTTCTTCCCCTCTGAAATCCACGATACTTTTGAGGGGAATACTGGCTAAATAATTCAGATCATTTTCTGTCAGTTTGTGTAAATCGTCGGAACGGAAGATTTTTCCCCACCTGACAAATCGTCCGTCTTTTGTTTTTATCCCGCCTAGATCTCTGAAGTTGTAACCTCCTGCCATCGGCAGATGTCTTTCCGCGACGGTTGCTTTCCCTTCGTCCGTAATGAGTTGATAATAACGCCTTGAGAGAGAGGAAAGGGTGATTCGGTTATAACCTTGTCCTTCTGGTTCCGGGTGCTTGGCTATCGGGGTTGAAAAATCGATATTATCCACGGAAGAACCGGAATAGAGCGCCCATTTCCCGTTTGTCTCAATAGTTAGCGTGGACACTTTCGTATCCTTATCAATGGAAATCCGGATGATTCCTGAAATATCCTTTCCCTCGTATGCAGTCTCCTGTTGCATCGTGTTCTTGCATGAACAGCACACTACGGTCGTGGTCAGAATGACATAAATTACTTTCATCGTGTTACAAATATTAATCGTGTCGGTGTTTATTTTCCTGATCTTTACAAAGATGGGAAAATTCTTTAGAAAACCCGTGATATATTAAAGAATAAAAATAAACTTTTATTGTTCTTCATTCGTATAATTCTGGTGTGATTTTTGTGATAACAATGATATAAACCATTAAAATAAAGTTATGAAAGCAGCTTTGTTTTTTGAAGATAACCAACTCTGCCACCTCGGTGAAAACATCGGGAAAAAGGCGATTAAAGTATCTACAATTACGACAGAAGATGATAAAGTCGTTTCTATAAAGAATAGTGAAGTGAAAAATCGGAATATGAATTATTTTATCCAGTGGTTAGTGGACTGCGGTATAAAAATGATTTACGTCTCCGGTATTGACGAGAAAATAAAACGATTCTTTGAACAAATGAAAATCATCGTGAACGTGAAGAAACAGTCTGATAAGACTCTTTTATTGGCTGAAATTACTTCTCAAAAGTAATAAATTGGATTTTGCAGTTCATCCCGGGTCTCAAGCCCGGGATTATTTTTAGATTACTTCTATTACAATTATTTTTACTTTATCTTTGCTAGACGATAATTGCTGAGGAATAGTTATGTCATTGGAACAAGTAAAACAGTATTTTGATCGCCTTGGTTTAGGGCAACGGGTGCATGAATTGGCCCAATCGAGTGCCACCGTGGAAGAAGCGGCTGTTGCCGTGGGATGTGAGCCGGAGCGTATTGCTAAAACGATGTCTTTTCTGTTGGGGGAGGAGCCGATATTGATCGTTACGGCCGGGGATGCGAGGATTGATAATAAAAAATACAAGGAATATTTTCATCAAAAAGCGAAAATGATTCCGGGAGAGTTGGTGGAACAATATGTCGGACACGCGCCCGGGGGAGTTTGCCCTTTTGTTATTCCGGAGAAAACTCGTGTATTCTTGGATGTTTCGCTCAAACGCTTTGATATTGTTTACCCGGCCGCGGGGACGAGTAACAGTGCGGTTGAGTTATCTATCAAAGAACTGGAGGATTGTTCTCGTTCCCGGGAGTGGATTGACGTGTGCAAGGATTGGTCTAAGGAATAAATCGACTGGGTTTGCCCCAATGCGTGATGGTTAGTTTGTGCATGGCTCTCGTCACGGCAACGTAAAGCATACTTTTGTCTATAAGCGTGTTGTAGTTGGTATCGTTCGCTTGGGGAATGATCACCTCGTCGAATTCCAACCCCTTTGCCATGTGGGATGAGGTGACGATGATTCCTTTGGCGAAAGCCGTACTCTGATGGGATAGGAAATAGAGGTTGTCCGTGTACGATTTGAGTTCCTCTGTGATTTCTTGTGCTTGCATCTCGGTTTTGCATATTATCCCCAATGATTTGTAAGTTGACTTTTTGAATGTGGTAATTAATTCCGAGATAGCGGAAAGTTCTTTTTCCGGGTTCTTGAAAGAGAGAATGGTTGGCTTTTCCCCGTGTCGGGTGATGGCTTCCAGTTCTTCGTTTGTTTGGATTCTTTGTGCAAAACTCGTGATCTCGAACGTGGATCGGTAACTTTTGCAGAGTTTCATCACTTCTCCCGTGATGAATGCCTTCTGAATCATATCGGCTGTTGATGACCCGTAGGGGTTGACCGACTGACAGGTATCCCCGAGAATCGTTTTCCGACAAGGATAAAGTTTTTGAATGATCTTGTATTGTATCGGCGAATAATCTTGCATTTCGTCAATCAAGAGGTGTTTGACCCGAGAAGGGGTAGGAGTGCCCTCTAACGCTATGTGGAGATATGCCAAAGGGCCCAGATCTGCGTATTCCAATGTACGGTTCTTGCGCATTTTGAACATTTCGGGTTTCCCGATCCACGTGAAAAAGTCTTTGTAAACTTGGATGTCGCTGTTTCCGGAGAACATCTTTTGTATCTCCTTCTTTAGTAGATTCCTCTCGGCGGTTGTCGCTTTGAAATAATGTCTTAAGGCCATCATCTCCAAGATATAATCCGTCATCGTCTCGAAGCGTTTGCGCATCGGGTAACGGTTGAACCGTCGGAATTGTTCATCGATAAACTCGGCCGGAACGGTAATATGTTTGGTCAGTTTGACATCTGTTGCTTTAAAATAGTTGTTCTCCATGTAAAGAATAAACTTCTCTAATTGCGAGATGAAATCAAAGGAGGCTTTGTATTGAATCCGTTCAATAAATTCTGGTGTCGGTTTATCTAATAGTTCTGTTACTTGTTCAAAGAAATTTTGGTATTTGTATTTGTGATCAAGAACCCCCGAAAGGATTTGCTCCATGCTGGTTTCAGGAACCGTTTCTTCGCCGAGTTCCGGGAGGACGTTCGAGATATAGTCAGCGAAAACCTTGTTGGGAGAGATAATCAGAATATCTTTTGAGGTAATCTCCCCTTTTAGCGTGTAAAGCAAATAAGCGATACGATGTAAGGCAATGGATGTTTTCCCTGATCCTGCCACTCCCTGAATGATGAGCGCTTGTGCTTCTTCGTTTCGGATAATCCGGTTTTGTTCCCGTTGTATCGTGGTCACGATATTTTTCATTTTATCGTCTGCATTAGAACTTAGCTCTTTTTGCAGGATATCATCGTGAACGGTCAATGAACTCTCGATCATGTACTCCATCTTACCTTTGCGGATACGATATTGTCGTTTGAGGGAAATGTTTCCGTCAACCTCTCCGGAGGGGGAAGAATAGGACGCATTCCCTAGTTCGTGGTCGTAAAACATACTGGATATAGGCGCTCTCCAATCGTAGATTAGGTTGGCTTTTTTTACGGGATCATAGAACGTGTGAATCCCGATATATAATGCCATTGTTCCGCATCTCTCTTTACTCTCCGTGAAATCTATTCGTCCGAAATAGGGAATATCCAGAATCTTTCCAAGGCGTTTGCGTTTATCAATGACACTCTCACCTGTTGCAAAATGACGTAGGATGCTTTCTCTCATGGAGCGTATCTCGTGTGGATCGATGTCTTTATTCGACCACAGATATTCTTTGTACTCTTGTAATGTGTCAACGTGTTCCTTGACGGATTTGTCCGTGTTATTGATCGAATCGTTTATCGTGTTGATAATCTGTCGTAAATATTCTTTTTCCTGTTCTTCCGTTTTGTTGAATACCATAGACCCTTAGTTGTTTTAATTAAAATTGTGCGAAAAGAGGAACAAAGTTAATGCAACAACGTGGAGGGGGAAATAGTTATTTATAGCTATTCAATGAGTTTGATTTATCTCTTTTATTTGTATCCCTTTTACCGTAAGACGGTATTTTTGAGATCTACTGTTTGGGATTTCAGGTTTAGTCATTTCTATTAGACCTGCCTCTAAAGCTGGCTTTAGGTAATGTATTCTGAAATGTTTTCTATCTGAAAGATTTAGTTTTTCTTGGAGTTCCGATCGATTCATTTCTCTATCTAGTATTTTTATAAGGTCTTCGACTTGGGGGGTGACTTGGGGGGTGACTTGGGGGGTGACTTGGGGGGTGACTTGCGGGGTAACCTTTTCTAAAGCAGGGAATGTCATGCGTAAAAAGTTCTCTGTGAATTTGAAACATTCTTTTCCGTAACTCCTTAAAATACGGGGGATTCCGGAACCTAGATGTTCGACTAAATCCAAATCTCTGAATACTCGCATCAATTCTTTGTTGCGGGGTACGGAATATCCTTCAAAGAATTCTTTTTCGGTCATACCCTGTGGTAAACTTCCAAATGAAGTGATTTCTATTCTGTCATCAAAAAATTCAAATTTGGGAGGTATTTCTGAAGTATAATCATTGTGTACGATCGCATTAATTACCGCTTCTCGTAGGGCGACGGAATTCCATAATCTTTTTTCCTCTCGTTCTTTGGGGGTAATTCTTGCTAAGGTTTTATTTTCCACGTTGATTTTATCTAATACTTGCTTGGTCGCTTTGACTAACGAGCAATAACCATATTCATTATTCTCCATTAGGTCTACCCGATCAACCCCTTCGTATTTGGCAACTTTCATAGACATTCCATTCAAGTCGGCTAATAAATAAGCCACGTAATTATATTGTCCTTCTTCTGAGAGCAATTCAAGGTTTGATGCAAATTGTTGATTTAATGCTTTGTTAGCACCCTCGTAATATATCTTTAATTGTTCAAAAGTAAGATTCTGATTGGGTGATTTTATCTTGCCAATAGAGTTCCGGATTCGTTTGGCAAAGAGTGATTCAATCATTTTTACAGGCATTGGTTCTGCAGCTGTCCCGACTCGGATGAATGTGCCTTTTTCTGACATTCCAAGCCTTTTTATATAATAAGGTTTTTCCGGACCACTGGCAAATGTAATTTTTATTACATCCCTAGAATCAATATTTTCCGTCGCTATATCAAATAACCCCATACAAGATGGTGTAATGTTATTTTTCAAACGATCTTTGATTTTGAGCATATCGCTATCAATATCAATAACTCCGATTGCTGTACCCGTTTTTTCAATTCCGATATAGAGTACCCCTCCTTCCGGGTAATTGAGAAAGGCTACGGCTTCTTTTTCTAAATCATCAGTGAGTTCTTGTTTGTATTCTATGCGGTTTGTCTCGGAATTCATAAACTTGATATTAGCTTTAGAGATCATGATTCTTGTTTCTTACAAAGATACTATTTTGTAGCTGTTTAGTCAACAGAAATGACGACAAATACGAATTATTTCAATAGCCCTAATTCGATCCCTTTGTTGATTGCCTCGATAGAATTCTGTACTTCCAGTTTGTGTAGTAAATTCTGACGGTGAATGTTTACCGTGTGAATACTGATTTGGAGTTTGTTGGCAATCTCTTTGCTTAGTAAGCCTTTTTGAATCAAGTGTAATATTTCCGTTTCCCGTTCTGTCAGGTGGATGGTTGGGGAGGATAATAATGTCGGGGAAAATAGTTCTCCGTTTCTGAGATTGAGAACGGTACAGTCAACTTGTTCTGAATTTTTCTGATCCGGAGAAATACTCATGTTACCTAGTATGAGCCATGCTTTTCCTGAAAGTCCTTGTTCCAAAACTTGCAATCTGTTGGTTACCCTTACATATTGTTGTTTGGCGTTACGTACCCGGAAACTGTATATATTACAATAGTCGTTTCGTTGTTCCAAGGGTAGGCTATAAATAAATTGTCCCAGTTTGATCTGTAAATCCACCAATTGATCGAAGTCATCCGGATGGAACCGGGATTCTAGGTAATCTCCTTGCCTTTCCAATGTGGCAATTTTGTTTGCATCATATCCTAGTAAATCTGCGAAGTTAGAGGAGGCATATACATACTTACTCTTGTAAACATCAACAACAAACGTGCAGCTCTGACTTACTTTTGCCGTCTGGTGGAGCATGGCTTTATCCCGTTCCCACACGGCATAATCGATGTCATGTATTGATAAATGCTGTCTGGCCCACATTTCTTCCCGGGAAATATTGGTTGGTTTCATGCTAAAATATTTCTGTTCATTGATTTTCGTTATCAAATAGCCCTCTGTCCTTCCAATTCTTTATTTCTTTATCAAAATCAGAAAGATATTCTTTGTCTTGTATTAATTTGAATTTGTCGTATTCAGCGTATGCTTTTTCCTTGGCTTCTTCTGTTGATATACTTCCTGCATTTTGTAATACTTCATAATCATTCATCGAAAGGAAATTGTCTAAACGATTTTTCCAGTCAGACATTGTAGTTATTAGGTGGCGTTCTGCTCGTATTTCAGCCAGGTCAAGAAATGCGTTTGATAGGCGGTCTAGTTGCGATACTTCTTTATCGGATAGATAATTTTTAGCAATAACAGAATCGGATTTTTGTACTCGTCCGTCTGGAGCGTTCTTCCAAGTTGTTAGTCCCATATGAGGCATTTCAGTATCAGCCCTTGTGTAGATTATTTCAGCGGCGGTCTGGTGAGTTACGGCCCAATGCATCATATTCTGTACCATTTTGAAAAAGTGTTGAGTTATTTCTGATTTTGAGTCATAGTCAGCACTACATTCTGCATAAATATCAGTTATTTTTTGGTAATACCTACGTTCTGAAGTTCTTATTTCCCTGATTCGTTCTAATAAGTCATCAAAATAATCTTTACCAAAATGCTTTCCTTGTTTTAAACGCTCGTCATCTAAAACAAAGCCTTTTATCAGATATTCCTTTAATACACTGGTTGCCCAAATACGAAATTGTGTGGCTTGATAGCTGTTCACTCGGTAGCCAACGGCGATGATGACATCAAGGTTATAGAACATTTGTGGACGGTTGACTTCTCGATTTCCCTCGATTTGAACTATCCCAATTTTTCGGATAGTTGTTTCTTGTTGAAGTTCTCCCGATTCATATATTTGTTGTAAATGGTAATTTATGGTTCGAGTATCTACTCCATAGAGTTCTCCCATCTTTTTTTGAGACATCCAAAAAGTTTCACTATTGAATACAACTTCAACATGAACTTTGTTTTGTGGAGTTTTATATATTAATATATTGGAAAATAAATGATTATAAATTAGTTCAGACGTCTGTATTTGTTGTTTAAAATAGTCTCTTGCAGCCTGTACTAAAAGTTTTTTAGAATCTGCATTTTCTGTAATTATCATGCAAGCCATGCGTGATAGATGAAAGTTTTCTACTTTTCTATAAGTATTCGATCCCAGCTTAACCATTTCAACCGTTTGGTTAAAATGGTCGTTCATGTTCATGCCTCTACTTTTTGCTATTTCAATAGCTTTGTCTAAAATGCGGCTAAATTTTTGGTAAGTGCTATATCCCATCGCAGAACACAATTCTCTTGAAGTCCAATACTCTTTCCCATCCTCTGATTGTTTCTTGATTTGCTCAAAGTCGGATTGCATTCGTGATATATTGTTGTGTTCTTCCATGTTACGAAATTTGATATGGTTAATTAAGGAAATATGTGGATTGAAATTATTCCTTTTCATTCATGTGCTGTATAGTGCAAATATAATGATAAGTTATGAAATTCTCTTTGTGCCTTAAAGAATAAGATATGATTATTTTGTGGAAGTAGTAAATGTTACTATGTTGTTTTATTTTGGTCTGTTAAATTATGGAGTAATATTTGTTTTTTGTAAAAATGTTACTATATTTGTGATGTCTAACATATTCAGCGGGAGGGAAACCTGCCACTACGTAGCGGGCATTTTTTTTGCCTGTTAACTCCATACGGCGGTTCCGAACCCCCGTGTGGAGTGTTAATGCACCCACAACCGCTGAAGGTGTTAGACAACGGGACAGGCGGAACCGTTTTTTTTCGTCCTAATCTTTAATAAAAAAGGCTTATGGAGGTAAATCGTAATTGTATCTCTGCGTGTAAAAGGGGGAATCCGGCTTTAATAATTCTTTTGACTTTGTTATTAGACGAGTGGTGTAGAGCAACCATCTAATTTGTAATGAGATCGGCGTGACGGACATTCGTGTTGTGAATTGGGAATGTTCAGATCTTTCAATTTCTTCATCAGTTTTTATAGAATCCTTGTCTTGAATGGCAAGGGGGTAGTTTGTTGTGCCGTCGTTGTCATGATGGAGCGGAATTGTAATCGTTTGACTGATATGAGAATAAAATGGAATAATTAAAATAAAGTACGTTGAGAAAAGCAACGGAAGAATAGAAGAGGGAGGTATCCTCTGCCTGGAAAACTTTGAATACCATCCCTTTGTGTAATCAATCTTATCAATTAATTAACAATCAAAGTTATGAAAAAAACTTATGACAGGAAAGTTTTTAAGCGAAAGTTACTGTCGGATCGAGGGACGGTAACCGTGACAATCCGGTTATTTATGATTTTATTGTTGGGCTTCCCGCTATTGACGAGGGCCGGGACGGTGGATTCCACCCGTGTGGCGAGCCGGGAAGTGAGGGGAAAAGTGGTGGACGAGAAGAAGCTACCGATACCGGGAGTCTCGGTACGTTTGGGGGGAACGTCGATGGGAACGGCCACGGACGTGGACGGGAAGTTCAAGTTATTGATCCCGGCTGACACGGCCACGCTGGTCGTTTCCTTTATCGGGATGAAGACCGAGATCGTGAAGATTCCCCGGTTGAAAGTGGGAGTGGAGCAGAAGGAGTTGACGATCGTTTTGCGGGAAGAGGATGTAAAATTGGAAGACGTGGTGGTGACGGGTATCTTCACTCGTAAGAAGGAAAGTTTCACGGGATCGGCTTCCACTTACTCGGCTGCCGAGTTGAAAACGATGGGTACGCAGAATGTCCTGCAAAGCTTGAAGACATTGGACCCGGCTTTCGCCATTATCGAGGATAACCAGTTCGGTTCTGACCCGAACCGCTTGCCGAACATGGAAATCCGGGGGAAGTCGAGCATGTTGGGATTACGGGACGAGCTGGATGCCGACCCGAACCAGCCGTTGTTTATCCTGGACGGTTTCGAGTCAACGTTGGCAGCCATTAATGATTTGGATATAAACCGGGTGGCGTCGATCACGATCTTGAAAGACGCCGCGTCGACGGCAATTTACGGTTCAAAAGCGGCTAACGGGGTGATCGTGGTGGAAACGGTGAAACCGGAAGCGGGGAAGTTACAGGTGAGCTACAACGGGAACATGAATATCTCGATGCCCGATTTATCGAGTTATAACTTGATGAATTCAAGGGAAAAACTGGAATTTGAACGATTGGCGGGAAGGTACGACCCCACGACTTGGTCCACGACGAACGAGGTGGAATTGACCCGTTTGTATAACGAGAAATTGAAGGGAATCGAAAGCGGTGTAAACACGTACTGGTTGGCAGAACCTTTACGTGTGGGAGTGAACCAGAAACATTCACTCTACGTGCAGGGAGGTGAAGGGAATTTCCTGTTCGGTTTGGGAGCGGGGTATAACGGGATTTCCGGGGTGATGGAAAAGTCGGAGCGGGATGTGGTCAGTGGCAATATCGACTTGATTTACCGGATGTCGAAATTCCAGTTCTCGAACAAATTCTCGTTGACCTCAACTCATTTCAAGAACCCGATCGTGGCATTCAGCGCGTATGCTGCTGCGAATCCTTATTACAAGAAATATAATGACGAGGGAACGGTGGATAAATGGTTGGAATATAATGATTACTTCAAAGCTTCGAACCCGCTGTGGAACGCGAGCCAAAATAGTCGGGATAAGGGGAGTAATCTCTTGTTGAGCAATTATTTCATGGCGGAATATTTCCCCACGACTGAATGGCGGGTACGTGCCCGGTTGGGATTGACTTACGGGAATGATGACACGGAGAAGTTTTATTCCCGGAATGATACCCGATATGAGAACGTGGAAACTACTAAAAAGGGAGAGTTTCATTCAAATAACGTCCGAACAAATCAGGTTGAGGCGGAGTTAAGTGTCACGTACGCGAAAGTACTGGGAAAACACCGGATTAATTTGGTTGCCGGGGGAAATATTTCCAGTAATAAATCGCTTACACAGGGGTATTCTGCGGTAGGATTCCCGGACGGAGATTTTTCTTACCCCTCTTTTTCGAACGGTTACCCGGAATACGGGACTCCTGCATACTACGAGTCGGTTTCCCGCTCCGTGAACGGTTATTTCAACGCAGGGTATTCTTTTGACGATCGTTACTTGATGGATTTCAGTTTGCGGACGAGTGGTTCATCGGTTTTCGGTACTTCCCGGAGATACAATACGACGTGGTCGGTCGGGTTGGGCTGGAACTTGCACAAGGAGAAGTTTATCATGGATCACGTGGCATGGATTAATATATTGAAACTGCGGGCCTCTATCGGAAATCCGGGGAACCAGAGTTTTGACTCTGCGCAATCCTTGTTGACTTACTCGTTCCAGTTTGGCTCCATGAACTACTTCGGAATCGGGGCGGAATTGTCGCAGATCGGAAACCCCGATTTGGAATGGCAGATCACGGTGGATAAGAATATCGGTCTCGACGTGACGCTGTTTAATAAACGCTTTTCGTTGACAGCGGATTACTATTACAAGGTGACCGACCCGTTGTTGATCAAGGTTAGTACACCGCTTTCTTCCGGAACATCTACTTACATGACTAACGCGGGAGAACAGGTGTCACAGGGATTAACGGCGTCGGTATCCTATTATATTTTCCAGAATTTCGAGAAGCGTTTCTCGTGGATGGTGCGGGCGAACGTGCGAACTCAGAAAACCCGGATTGACAAGATTGGGAACAAGCTCTCCACGTTGAACGCCAGTGGAAAGGGAGAAAACACGGTGAGGTATTATGACGGGGCAGACCCGGATGACATTTGGGCGGTAAGGTCTGCGGGGATTGATCCCTCGAACGGGAAGGAATTGTTCTATGCCAAGGACGGGAGTTACACGTACGATTTCTCGTATGATGATGAGGTGATCTGCGGGAATACCCGTCCGGACGTGGAGGGTGTGATCGGTTCATCGTTGAACTGGAAAGGATTTTCCGTGAGCTTGAATTTCCGTTACCAGATGGGGGCTGACGTGTTTAACGAGGCTCTTTATAACAAGGTGGAAAATATTTCGAGAAATGATCTGAACAAGAACCAGGATAAGCGGGCGTTGTACGAGCGTTGGCAGGAAGTGGGGGATATCGTGCATTTCAAGGATATTGCCAGCGCGGAGACGACCCCGATGTCTTCCCGTTTCGTGCAGGAAGAGAACGTGTTGACCTTGGAATCCATTTACGTGGGATACGAGTTCTATGACGGATGGATCAAAAAAATAGGGTTAAGTAGTTTGAAGATTCAAGCATCCATGCGTGACGTGTTCCGGGCATCGACGATTCGGTCCGAGCGAGGAATTGCCTATCCTTTTGCCCGGAGTATGGAGGCAGGGTTTTCGTTTAATTTTTAAAGATGAATGGTTATGAAATTATGGAATATCATTTGGATCGGGGTTGTACTCGTTTGTGGTGTAGGATGTTCGGATTTTCTGGATGTTCAGCCCAAGGATAAACAGTCTGAGGAACAGTTGTTTTCGACGAGAGGAGGATTCTACACGGCGGTAAACGGGATATATAACAAGGTGGCCTCCACGGCTCTTTACGGGAAAAATCTTTCTTACGAGTTGGTGGATGTGATCTCGAAACGGTACGCACCGTTACAATCAAACACGTACTTGACAGCGTTGAGTACCTTCGATTACACGGAGACTTCGGTGCAGACCGGGTTATCGAACACGTGGACTGCGGCTTACAATACGATTTTGAATTGTAATGTGGTGTTGGATAATCTTGAAAAGAGTGATGGCGTGTTGTTGCCTCCTGAATACCGGATGTTGAAAGGAGAAATGCTGGCTCTCCGTGCCTTTTTGCATTTTGATATGTTACGTTTGTTCGGTCCGGTTTACAAACTTCATCCGGAGATGGAGTCAATCCCTTACAACGAATCATCGAGAGTGTCAGCCTTACCTTTATTGACAGCCGATTCGGTGATGCATGAAAAAATTCTACGGGATTTGGATGTGGCCGAGAGTTTATTGGCGGATAGTGACCCGGTGATAGAAAACGGACCGATGGCGTCGCAGGAGGGGGATTTGGATGTTTACCTGCGCTATCGCCAGTTACGGATGAATTATTATGCCGTGTTGGCATTGAAAGCGAGGGGGTACCTGTATGCAGGTGAAAATACAAAAGCCTTGGCAGTAGCTCGTAAGTTATTGACGGATCCGAAGGTGGATGAACATTTCCCGGCCGTAGATCCCAATAAACTGCTGGCGAATCAGGATAATCCGGACCGGGTGTTCTCTACGGAAGTGCTGGCAGGAATCTATGTAAAAGATCGGGCCGATATTCATACTACTTATTTCAGTTCGGAACAAGCGGGAACGAATTACCTGCATCCCCGAAAGAATTACGTGAACACGAACCTTTTTGCGGAAGAAACGCAGGATTACCGTTTCCAGTCGTGGTGGCGCACGGCCTCTAACGAGAGTGAGGGCGGGTATGACTTTATCAAGTACGAGGAGATTGCTAAACCTACTCAAGCGGGAGAGTCCGAGTATTTCTATGCTGTTTTCATGTCGTTGATTCGGTTGAGCGAGGTGTATTATATTGCGGCCGAGTGTGAACCCGTGCTGGCAGATAAATATGGTTGGTTGAATAAGATACGGGAACGCCGGGGTTTGAGCACCTTAACCGTGGTTTCGGATGAAGATTTCATGAAGCGTTTGCGTACGGAATATTTGCGGGAGTTCATGGGTGAAGGACAGATATTCTTCATGTACAAACGGTTGTATGCCCATCTCCTCAGCGATGAGAACGGGAATGATGCAAATGCTTATGAAGCCCGGGAAGAGTGTTACGTGTTACCATTACCTTCCGGGGAAATCGCTAATCGTTAAATTGTAAGGTTATGAAATGGAAAATGATATTGTTTGTTTTAAGCTTGAATATTGCTTTTAGTGCTTGTGAAAAGAAAGATATTTCGGTATTCTCCACGGATGATACCGGGATCTATTTCCAAATGATAAAAGGGCATTACGGGACGAACACGGAAGTGTATATTGATTCACTGGACTTTTCTTTCGCTTCGGTTCAGGCTTCTATAAAAGACGTGATTCTTAACGCCACGGTTCGGACGATGGGGAAGGTGGCCGATCATGACCGTCCTTTCAAAGTGGTCGTGGATAAAGAGGGGACGACTGCCATAGAGGGAGTGCATTACGAGATTAACGTGGACACGGTGGTGGTTCCCGCTGGGGAAAGCAAGGCGGATGTCAACGTGCGTTTCTTCCGGACTGATGATTTAATGGAAAAATCGGTCCGTCTGGCTCTTCGTTTGGAAGATAACGAGTATTTCAAGTGTTATTTCCCGGAGTATAAGAACATGAATACCTACACGGCCACGGGAGTGCAGATTCACGGGGATTCATTCTCTTTCACGTTGAGCGAAATGTATACGATTCCTTGGTATTGGAGAGCTATTATTGAAACCGATTATTTCGGAGAGTGGACGCCTAAAAAGTTCGTGCTTATCAATACGGTTTGTGGTTTTACCATGTCAGATTGGAATAGTGCAGGAGGGACTGGGGCCAAAATAATATACGGGCGTTGTGGCTTTTTTGCGACGATGGTTCAAAAGTATTTGCAGGAACAGGCGGATGCCGGAACTCCGGTACTGGACTCGGATGGGAAATATATGCAGCTTCACCCGGATTACGCGGTGGATTATTCCCGGTATGAATAATATTAAAAAGTGATGTTATGAAAATAAATCGTATGATACTGTTTTTGTTTGGTGTTTCTCTTTGTGGCTGTTTTGACGATAAGGGAAACTATGATTACCGTGATATGGCGGATATAACGATAGAGAATGTCCCGGAGGTGATCGAGGTGTTGGGAAATTCCGATCGTATCATTGTGACCCCGAAAGTGATCTCTTCTTTGGATGGAGAGGTGAAGGAGGATAATGGCAATTTCGAGTTCTCGTATAAAATCGAGAAGAAATCCGGGGGAACGATGGTTGCCGGGCAGAAGTGGGTGGATTTGAATCCTTCGAAAACCTTAAATTTGGACACGCTGGCGGCTTTTGCGGCCGACACGTATGTCGGGTGGTTTGCCGTGACAGACAAGCGTTCGGGGGTGCAGACGTCGACCACTTTTGATATTAAAGTGTCTTCCCCGACTTACGAGGGATGGATGGTGTTGTGTAACGAGGGTGAACAGGAACGGGTGCGTATGGATATGATTTCGGTGATCTCTGCGGAACGGGTTATTCCGGCTTACAATGTGTTGGCACCCTTGGGATTCCCGGAGGTGAAACACGCGAGAGGGATCGGTTTCTATCCAACCCGACTGGCGAATCCGGATGACGTGATCTACGTGATGTCGGAAGAGGGAACGTATAAATTGAACAAGGAAACGTTCAAGACAGATGAATCTTGGAATATGAATAACGTGGATTTCATTATTCCTCCGACTGATGAGCATGTCGTGTATTATAACACGGTGAATAGTAGTAATGCCTCGGCTGCATTGGCCTGTCTTTGCGTAACGGATGCCGGAAATGCCTACGCGCAGGTATTGAGTACCCCCGGGGCTGCTTTCGAGAAACCGATCAATACTTCCGCCCGGGGAGAAGCACCGACTTACCGGGTTGCCCCGTACATCGGGGTAAGCATGGCTCGTCCCGGAAATGGGAAAGCGGCTATTTTCTATGATGTGGATAACCAGCGTTTTATGGGATGGAAACAAGGATATGTAGACTTTTTGATGCAGGTATTGAATCCTATCCGGGATAAGGATGGGGCTTTGTTTACATTTAAAACGGGAATGGATTTGGTGTATATGGAGAGTACCCGTTATTCCAACGGATTGGTATACGCAATCTTACAGGATGCTGTGGGGAAACGTTGTATTTACGGTATCAATATGTCTGGTAACGGGTATGTTCCGGAATCGAAGTACGAGGATTTGAATGCTCCCGATTTTGATAAGGCGACGCTCTTTGCATTCCATTCTCAATTCCCTTATATGTTCTATGCCGTGGGAAATAAGATATATCTGCATAACTTGGGAACAAACACGACTTATCCGATGAATAATATTGCTTTAGGGGAAAACGAGACGGTTACGATGTTGAAATTTAACCTGTACAGGCAATGTTCATTGAAAGATCTGAACAACCAGTCGGAGGAATTTATGGCCCGGCAGTATGAACTGATGGTAGGCTCTTATAATGCTGCGGCACCGGATAACAATGGTGGTAGATTGGGATTTTACCCGGTGGATGGGGTGAATAACAGCGTGACGAAAAGGATCGAGTATAGCGGTTTTGCGAAGATTCGGGATGTGGTGTATCGTGAACGACGGTAAGTAGTAGTAAATCAAAATGTAGCAATGGGGCTATCCAAAAAGTTATTTTTCAAACTCCCTCCCCCCTTCGGGGTACTCCCTCTATAAACAGAGGGATAGTTGAAATACTCCCTTTCTTCGGGAAGAGTCACCAGCTCCTCCTCTGTTTATAGAGGAGGTGGCACGAAGTGACGG